>JAIRZG010000014.1 GCA_031267345.1 Zoogloeaceae bacterium | reverse complement strand
AAAGCGGTTTTGCCATTGACCGCCGCCGGACGGATGGATTAGACGCGCCGCGCAAACGCACGCGAATCCGCCAGACATCCCGCCCTCTCCCTTCCCGCGCGCTTTTTCCGAATCCCGCCGGCCGTGGCGACGCTTCCACAGTGGCTGCGGCGGTAGCCGATACACAACTCATACAAATAGGTCGGTTTTATCAATTTTTCAAGCGGTTTTGTAATTGACCGCCGACTGCCCGGATGTTTCAATGGCGCTGCTGAAATACATACGAATAGCAATAGCAGGGGGAGAATCAATGAAAATCGCTTTCGACGTGGATGTCCTCGCCAAGCAGACGCCTATCCGCGAAATGGTCGCCAAGGTTGCCGATTGGGGATACCGGTATATCGAGCAGTCGCCTCATCCCAGGATCAATCCTTTTTACAAGCATCCTCTTTTTTCCAGGGAATGCGAGGCGGAATACCGTCGGGCCTTGAAGGAAACCGGGGTGGAAATTTCTTCCTTCATCGTGGTGTATCGCTGGTCCGGCCCCACGGAAGAGGAACGCCAGTTCGCGGTCGCCAACTGGAAGCGGATGATCCGGATTGCCGTCGACATGGGCGTCCCGGTCATCAATACCGAATTGTCCGGCGACCCGAACCGTCCGGAAATCTGCAACGGCATGTGGTTCCGCTCGATGGAAGAACTGCTGCCCCTCATTGAAAGGGAAGGGCTGCGCGTCGAAATCCAGTCCCACCCCTACGACTTCTGCGAGCTGAACGACGAAACCTGCGACATGGTGAAGTCTTTCCGCTCGAAGCACCTGGGCTATGTGTATTCCGCGCCGCACGGTTTTTTCTACGACCGGGGGCAGGGCGACGTGCGCTCGATGCTGCGATATGCCGGCGACGAACTGACGCACGTGCTCTTCGCCGACACCTTCAACCAGGAGCGGGATTGCCGCTACATCCTGAATCCGCCTTTCCTGAATGGCAGAGGCCGCGCGGACGCCACGGTCCACCAGCATTTGGCGATGGGTGAAGGCGACGTGGATTTCGACGGGATTTTCGCCATCCTGCGCGAGATGGATTTCGCCGGCAGGCAGGCCGGCGCGTCGGCGCCCAAAGCCGGCGGCGACAACATTGCCTGCGTGTCCCTGTTCGGCTTCCCCGAAAAAATGGAGAAGCAGGCGCCCGCAGCCAGGGAGCGCATCGAGCGGGAACTGCTGGGCAAATAGCGGTTTTCAATAATGACGGTAATAAGCGGGAGATGCCCGTAATAAACGAAGAGGCGGAAAAAATGAAAGACGGTAAACGTACTTGCACATTTGAAATCTGAACAGAACCAACATTCAAAAGGAGGAATCTGCAATGCTCAATGGAGAAAGAAAAATCGAACGGCCCCTGCGCTGGGGCATGATCGGCGGAGGCCGAACCAGCAACGTGGGCTACAAGCACCGCTTGGGCGCCCTGCGCGATAACACTGCGTTTCGCCTCGTGGCCTCCGCGTTCGACGTGGACGCCGAGCGCGGTCGCAGTTTCGGTGAAAATCTGGGTTTGGAGGCGTCCCGTTGCTACCCGGATTACAAGACCTTGATTGCGGAAGAAGCCAAACGCAAGGATGGCATTGAAGTCGTCAGCATCGCCACCCCGAACGGCACGCATTACGAAATCACGAAAGCCGCTTTGGAAGCCGGTTTGCACGTCATCTGCGAAAAGCCGCTGTTCTTTGAGGTGGAACAGGGCGAGGAAATCGTCCGGCTGGCGGAGCGCAAAGGCTTGATCGTTGGCGTCACTTACGGCTTCTCGGGCCACCCGTTGTTGCTGCAAATGCGCCAGATGGTCTCGAACGGTGATCTGGGCGACATCCGCATGATCGAGCTTCAGTATACGCATGGGTTCAACGCGGATGACACGGGCGACAAGCACAGCGAGGGACAAAAATGGCGTGTTGACCCCAAGATCGCCGGTTCCTCCTTCGTGCTTGGCGACCTCTCTACACATACCTATTACATGAGCCGTCTGGTCTGCCCCAACTTGCGCGTCGAGAAATTACTGTGCGACCGTCAGAGTTTCGTCAAAAGCCGCGCGCCGCTGGAGGACAATGCCTATGTGCTGATGCGTTACAACAGCGGAGCGGTGGGCCGCATGTGGGCGTCATCCGTGAACGCTGGCTGCATGAACGGCCATCGCATCCGCATCGTGGGTAGCCGGGCCAGCGTCGAATTCCGGGACAATCAGCCGAATGAGCTGGTCTATGAGATACAAGGGCAACCCGTGCAGACCCTGATCCGCGCGATGCCCTATCTGTACGATACCTGCAACGCCGATGAGCGGCTTGGCGCCCTACATGCCGAGGGTTTGCCGGAGAGCTGGGCCAACATCTATCTGAAATTCGCGGTCGCTATCGACGCCAAGCGCCGTGGCGACCCAAAGACATTGGACGAACTCGTCTACCCCGATCTGAAAGCCGGCGTGGAAGGCATCAGGTGGGTGCGGAATTGTGTGCGATCCGCAGACGCGGGCGCGGTTTGGATCGATTTCCAATAATCCGATTTGTGATGCCCCGCGCTCCCGGCGCGGTGGTGTTTATTTGTAATTCATTCAGGAGAGCGACAAATGATGAAGCTGGCATTGTGTACGGATGTTTTGGCGGACCTGCCCTACCCACGGATGTTGGACAAGGTGAAAGGCTACGGAATCGACGCGGTAGAGATGACCGCTGGCGGCTGGGGGGCGCGAAAGCATTGCAATACCCAGGAATTGCTGGCCGGCGGCGAAGCCGCCCGCAAAAACTATCTCGCCGAACTCGACCGGCGCGGGATGCGCATCACTGCCTTGAACACCTCCTGCAACCCCTTGTGGCCGAGCGAAACGGGCAAACAGTACAGCGAGTCCATGTACGACTGCGCGAAGCTGGCCGGGCTGCTGGGCGTCAAGAAAATCGCTGCCATGGCCGGACTGCCCGCCGGCAACGCAACCGACACCACGCCCAACTGGATTTCTTCCACCATCTCCTGGCCGGCTTTCATGGCGCCCGCCTACGAATACCAGTGGAAGGTGACGGTCGAATGGTGGCGCTCTTTCGCGGCCCATTGCGAAAAATGCGGCGTCGAGCAAATCGCCATCGAACCGTTCCCCGGCACCCTGGTCTGGAGCGCCGGGACGCTGTTGAAGCTGCGGCAGGCGGTCGGCCCGATCATCGGCGCCAATCTGGACCCCTCGCACCTGATGATCCTGGGCGCCGACCCCATTGCCGCCGCGCGGGCGTTGAAAGGCTGCATCTACCATGTGCACGGCAAGGACGCGCGAATCGAGCGCGGCCTCGCCGACGTCGACGGCCTGCCCGAGCCGCTTCCCGTCACCGACACCGCCGAGCGCGTGTGGAATTACGTCGCCGTCGGCTGCGGCAAGGACCTGCAATGGTGGAAGGAGTTTTTCTCGGTACTCAGTATGCAGGGCTACGCGGGTGACGTGTCCCTGGAAATGGAAGACATGACCATGAGCGTGGAAGCCGGCCTACAGACCTCCATCGACGCGCTCAACGCCACCATCAGCAAGTAATTCGAATTCCATGTCGATAGTGCTTGAAAGACGCGCCTGAGAGAGCGGGCGCCCGCCCGCCGAACACCGCCCTCCCAGGGTCGGTCGCCCTTGACGCAAGATGGTCATATCAACTTAAAAACCGCAGTTGCCCCTCAGGAATACGATGAATATGTATAAAAACCGCAGTTTGTCAGCCGCAAACGACTCACCCGATGGGTGAGTCCCAGCCAGCCGATTTGCGCCGTCATTCCCGCGCAGGCGGGAATCCAGAATTCCACGCACATCGCAAGATCCCTGGATTCCCGCCTGCGCGGGAATGACGATGGATTTATCGGCCCGGGCAATACAATCGGCCTCAACTGCGGTTTTTAAGATCAATCTGGAAATGGAATAAAACCTGCGGAAAAAAACCGTCTGCCTCTACCTATACCAGCGGACACGGATCATCAACAAAGGGAGAAAAAATCATGAACATGAATGGAAAGGGAGAGGATCAAATGGACGACAGCTTGCAGAAGAAGAACCTCCGAATGATTTATGTCATCGCCACCTTGGGCGGCTTGCTGTTCGGGTATGACACGGGCGTAATCAACGGCTCACTGCCGTTCATCGCCCGGCCCGACCAGCTCGCGCTAACGCCGTACACGGAGGGCCTCGTATCGAGCCTGCTAACCTTCGGCGCCGCCCTGGGCGCCGTCTGCGGCGGCCGGTTCAGCGACAAGTTCGGACGCCGGCGGATGATCAAGTCCCTGGCCGTGCTGTTTTTCGTGGCGACCCTGGCCTGCGTCCTCGCGCCGAGCACGCCGCTCTTCCTCCTGGCGAGGGGTATGCTCGGTTTGGCCGTGGGCGCGGCTTCGGTCACCGTGCCGACCTTTCTCGCCGAGATTGCCCCCACGGAAAGGCGCGGTCGGATCGTCACGCAGAACGAGCTGATGATCGTCGGCGGGCAGTTCCTGGCCTTCGCTTTCAATGCGATCCTGGCGAACCTCTTTCCGGACGCGGGCTTCATCTGGCGCTACATGCTGGTCATCGCCTCGATCCCCGCCGTCGCGCTGTGGTTCGGCATGGTCGTGTTGCCGGAATCTCCGCGATGGCTCGCGGCCAACGGCAGGATCGCGGAGGCGCTCGGCGTCCTGCGCCGCATCCGCGACGCGGCCCGCGCAGACCGCGAACTGGCCGAGATACGGACGGCGCTCGACGCGGAAAAGCATCTGGTCAGGGCCACGTTCAGGGACCTGCGCATCCCCTGGATCCGGAAGCTCGTGTTCCTGGGCTGCGGCATCGGCGCCGGCTCGCAACTGTGCGGTATCAACATCATGATGTATTACGGGACGACCATCCTCGAAAGGTCGGGCTTCGAGCTAAAAGCCGCGCTCATCGCCAACGTGGCGAACGGCGTCCTCTCCGTCGGAGCGGTAACCATCGCAATCATGCTCATGAAGCACATGCCGCGCCGGACGCTCGCCACGATCGGCCTGGCCGGGACGACGACAGCCATGTTCCTGCTCTTCCTCGAAAACGTCCTGCTCCAGAACAGCCCGATGCACCCCTGGCTGACCGTGACGACGACCGCGCTGTTCGTGTTCTTCTTCCAGGGCGCGATCGGCCCGCTTTTTTGGCTGCTGCTGTCGGAAATCTTCCCGCTGCGCGTGCGCGGCCTGGCCTTTGGCGTCGCGTCATTTTGCGTCTGGATGGCGAACGCCATCATCGGGTACTTGTTTCCCCTGCTCATCGCGACCATCGGGATGGCCTACACTTTCCTCATCCTGGCCGGCATCAACGCGGGTGTATTCGTCCTCATGCGCGTCCATCTGCCCGAGACGATGAACCGCTCGCTGGAGGAGATCGAACTGGCTTTCATGCACGGCAAGAAACTGAGATGAGAAAAAGCCAAACATCCCCTACGCCCCAACTGAAACACAAAGAGGAAGCGAACATGAACTACGTGGAATTTGACAATACCCGCCCCCTGGATTTGATTCTGCTCGGACGGGTGGCGATCGACTTCAACCCCGCCTGCAACGCGCGGGTCAAGGAAGACTTCAAGCCCCTGAAGGAAGTGCGCGTCTTTGAAAAATACGTGGGCGGCTCGCCGGCCAACATCGCCGTGGGGATCACCCGCCACGGCATGAAGGCGGGTTTCATCGGCAAGGTCTCCGACGACCAGTTCGGCGAGTTCGTGGTCGATTACTTCAACCGGGAAGGCATCGACACCTCGCGGATCAGCCGCTGCACCGGCGGCGAAAAGCTGGGGCTGACCTTCACCGAAATGCT
>JAIRZG010000013.1 GCA_031267345.1 Zoogloeaceae bacterium | reverse complement strand
AAAGCGGTTTTGCCATTGACCGCCGCCGGACGGATGGATTAGACGCGCCGCGCAAACGCACGCGAATCCGCCAGACATCCCGCCCTCTCCCTTCCCGCGCGCTTTTTCCGAATCCCGCCTGCCGAGGCAAGGCTTCCGCCGTGGCCGCGATGGCAGCCGTTACACGACGCATACAAATAGGTCGGTTTTATCAATTTTCTGAGCGGTTTTGTAATTGACCGCCGACTGCCCGGATGTTTCAATGGCGCTGCTGAAATACATACGAATAGCAATGGCAGGGGGAGAATCAATGAAAATCGCTTTCGACGTGGATGTCCTCGCCAAGCAGATGCCGATCCGCGAAATGGTCGCCAAGGTCGCCGATTGGGGATACCGGCGGGCTGGCGACCTTCCTGGGTTTCGCCGTAATAAACGTTTTCGCCTTGTTGTTTACGATCTTCATTTTTCCCGAAACCCACGGAAAGTCCTTGGTTGAAATCGAGCAAGAGGCGCGCGCCCGCACGGGCGAGTAATTTTCACGACCAAACAATGCAACAAATTCGAGGGGATATTTTTTTATGAAAAAGATTGGAATTGGCATCATCGGGGCGGGCAGGATCGGCAAGCTGCACGCAAAGTCCATCACATACCACATACCGGAGGCGGAAATCGCGATCATCAGCGATCCGGTGATCGACGTGGCAAAAGCGGTAGCGGGGGAGCTTTCCATACCCCAGTATGTAGCGGACTACAAAGAGGTACTGAAGTGTCCGAATGTGGATGCGGTGCTCATCTGCTCGCCGACGGACACGCACGCGGACATCGCGATAGAGGCGGCGCGCCTCGGCAAGCACATCTTCTGCGAGAAACCCGTCGATAGGGAGATCGAGAAGATCGTCGAGACGAAAAAGGTCGTGGAAGCGTGCAAGGTCAAGATGCAGATCGGCTTCAACCGCCGCTTCGACCACAATCACAAACGTGTCCGCGATCTGGCTAAGAGCGGCGTCCTTGGGGACATCCATGTCGTCAAGATCACGTCCCGCGACCCTGAACCGCCGCCAGCCGCTTATGTGCGCGTTTCCGGCGGGCTGTTCCTCGATATGGCGATCCATGATTTTGACATGGCGCGCTTTCAGTCCGGTTCCGAGGTCGAGGAAGTCTTCGCCTGCGGCGCCGTGCTGGTGGACCCCGCCATCGGCAAGGAAGGCGATATCGACACCGCGATCGTCACGCTGAAATTCAAAAACGGGGCGCTCGGCGTCATCGACAACAGCCGCAAGGCGGTCTATGGGTATGACCAGCGCGTGGAAGTCTTTGGCTCGAAGGGCATGGCTTCCGGCGAAAACGACTGCCCCACCACCGTCCGCGTCTCCACGGCGGCGGAGGTGTCGTCCGACAAGCCGCAATACTTCTTCCTGCAGCGCTACATGGAATCCTTTGTCGACGAAATGAAGGCGTTCATCGACGCGGTGCGGCGCGACGCCCCTGTCCCGGTTGGCATAGACGATGGATTGAAGCCCGTCGTCATCGCAAAGGCGGCGCTGAAATCCCTGCGGGAAAACCGCCCCGTCCGCTGTGACGAAATCTATCGGTTCTAAAAAAACAAATCAGGTCACCCCCCGGCTTTGCCGGGGAGGGTTACTGGCAATTCCAGAGAACAATTTTAAGGAGGACATGAGCAATGGCTTTATTTGACGAAGGCGGCGTGCGGCTTGGCATCGCGCCGATTGCCTGGACCAACGACGATCTCCCCGATCTCGGCGGCGGCAACACGTTCGAGCAGTGCGTCAGCGAAATGGCGCTGGCGGGCTTTGCAGGCTGCGAGGTAGGCAATAAGTACCCTCAAGACGCCGGCACGCTGAAAAAGGCGCTCGACTTGCGCGGCATCCAAATCTGCAACCGCTGGTTTTCAACTTTCCTCATCACAAAACCCTATGAGGAAACCGAGGCGGCTTTCATCGAAACCCTGCGGTTTTTGAAGGCGATGGGCGCGGGGGTCATCGGGGTGTCCGAGCAGAGCCATTCCACGCAGGGCTTGGCTACCCCGGTCTTCGAGGGGCGCCACATCATGGACGACAGCGAATGGGACAAGCTCACGGCGGGCTTGAACCGCCTTGGCAAGACGGCGCGCGGCATGGGCATGAAGCTCTCGTTCCACCACCACATGGGGACGGTCGTGCAGACAGCCGCGGAAGTGGATCGCTTGATGGCGGGGACGAATCCGGATCTGGTGTCACTGCTGTTTGACAGCGGCCACCTCGCCTACTGCGGGGAGGACTGCCACGCGGTACTGAAAAAATATGCAAAGCGCGTCGGCCATGTCCACCTCAAGGACATCCGCCCCAACGTCGTCAAGCGCGTGAAGGATGAAAAACTGAGCTTCCTGGACGGGGTGCGCGCGGGCGCGTTCACGGTTCCCGGCGACGGCTGCATCGACTTCGGGCCGATATTCCAGGCGCTCGCGGAAAGCGGCTACCGGGGTTGGATGGTCGTGGAGGCGGAGCAGGACCCGGCGAAGGCGGACCCGCTGGAGTACGCCATCAAAGCGCGGAAATACCTTCGGGAACGCGCGGGCCTATAGCCTACCAACCTATTTCCAAATCCAAAAAGGGAGGGCAATATCATGGAAGAAACAAAACTATCCTGGGGCAAAAGGGTCGCGTATGGCTGCGGGGACACGGCGTGCAACGTCGTGTTCGGCATGGTCACCACGCTCCTCACGCTCTTTTATACGGACTATGTGGGCATCGACGCGGTGACGGTCGGCCTCGTCATGCTGGTATCGCGCGGGTTCGACGGAATCTCCGACGTCGTGATGGGCCTGATCGTCGAGCGCACGAAATCCCGCTGGGGCAAGGCGCGCCCGTGGCTGCTCTGGATGAGCGTGCCGTTCGCGGCGTCCGCCGTGCTGCTGTTCACGGTGCCGCACACCACGGCGACCCTGCAGTTCCTCTACATGTTCGTGACCTATAACTTTTGCACGACGATCTGCTACACGGCGATCAACCTCCCTTACGGCAGCCTGTCCGTCATGATGACGCGCGTCTCCAGTGAACGCGACTTGTTGAGCATCGTGCGCATGAGCATGTCCCCGTTCGGGCGCATCCTGGCCGTGGCCTGCACGCTGCCGCTCGTCAAGCTGTTCGGCGACGACCAGGCGGCGTGGGTCAAGACGATGTCGATCTGGGCAGTCATCGCGCTCATCCTGCTGCTCGTCTGCTTCTATTTCTGCAAGGAGACGGTAGAGATCGCGGCGCGCCGCGACAACAAGGACAATACGCCTGTCAAGATAGCGCTCAAGGCGCTCGTCACGAACCAATATTTCTGGGCGGCGCTGATCCTGTGGTCGATGCAAAGCGTCGCTTTTACCGTGACGGGCACCATCCTGCCGTACTACTGCAAGTATGTCTTCGGCAACGACGGCCTTTACAGCATGATATTTTTCACGGAGACGATTTTGCTTATCGCGGCGACGTTCTGCAGCGTGTTCCTGCTCAAAATGGGTAAGCGGAACATGTGTCTGGCCGGCGCCGTACTGGCGCTCGCGGGCCACTTGCTGGTCTTCGTCGACCCACACAGCTTCGAACTCGTCATGGCCACCTGCGTGATCCGGGCCATCGGCCTCGCGCCGCTCAACGCCGTGGTGTTCTCCTTCATCGGGGACGCGGTAGAGTTCGGGCAGTGGAAAACGCATGTCCGGCAGGAAAGCCTGATCTTCGCGGGCGGTTCCGTGGGCACGAAGATCGGCGCGGGCGCCGCGTCCGCGCTGATGACGGGCTTCCTCTCCCTCGCGGGCTATGTCAGTTCCACAGGAGGTGGGGCCGTACAGCCGGAAAGCGCGGTGCAGATGATCATCCGCGTCTACGAATTCGGCCCGATGATCATGTGGGCGATCGTCATCACCACGTTGGCGCTGTACCAGTTGGACAAAAAATACCCCGCAATCATGCGCGAACTCATCGAGCGCGAGGCCAAGGGGGAACTGTGATGAATCATCTGAGTGATACAAAACGAGGAATTTTTCATGAACTACGTAGAATTTGACAATACCCGCCCCCTGGATTTGATTCTGCTGTGCCGGGTGGCGATCGATTTCAACCCCGCCTGCAACGCGCGGGTCAAGGAAGACTTCAAGCCCCTGAAGGAAGTGCGCGACTTCGAAAAATACGTCGGCGGCTCGCCGGCCAACATCGCCGTGGGGATCACCCGCCACGGCATGAAGGCGGGCTTCATCGGCAAGGTTTCCGACGACCAGTTCGGCGAGTTCGTGGTCGATTACTTCAACCGGGAAGGCATCGACACCTCGCGGATCAGCCGCTGCACCGGCGGCGAAAAGCTGGGGCTGACCTTCACCGAAATGCT
>JAIRZG010000233.1 GCA_031267345.1 Zoogloeaceae bacterium | reverse complement strand
ATCCCGCGCAAAGGCGGCATCAAGGTGCGACGACTCGTCGCCGCAACTTCCGATCTCTATCGCGCACACTTGTTCGGCATGGAGGTGTAGCGGCAAGAGGGGTTCGTGCGATTGCCCTGTGCGCCAAGGTCGCCGTCCGCAAGGACACGCAAGGACTCTGGTAGAATGGATAACTTTGTTTTGTGAGCCATCATGCGTCAATTGCTGCTTGATCTGTTGCCGGAAGCGCCGCCCTCCCTGGATAACTTTGCGCCGGGTGGCAACGGGGAAGCCTTGGCGGCGTTGCGGGCATGGCTGGCGGGGGAGGCGGGCGAACCCTGTTTGTTGTTCTGGGGCGATACGGGTTCGGGCAAGACGCATCTTTTGCGCGCCAGCGGGTTTTTGTATGCGGACGCGCAACAAAATCCGGCGTTGACCGATCTTTCGCCAACGGCGCAAGACTGGGCGGTGGACAATGTGGAGGCGCTCGATGCCGCAGGGCAGGGGACGTTGTTTAACTTCATCAACCGTATACGCGCGCAAGGTATCGGGCGGCTGTTGTGCGCGGCGCATTCCGCGCCCTTGCATCTTGCGTTGCGTGAAGATGTCCGCAATCGGTTGGGGCAAGGGCTGATTTATCGTCTCACGCCGCTTTCCGACGCCGAAAAACTGGCGGCGCTGGACGCGCAGGCCAGGGATCGCGCCATGTCCTTTTCACAGGAGGGGCTGGCGTATCTGCTGCGTCACGCTTCACGCGACATGCGCACCCTTTCTTCCCTGATGACGGCGCTGGATCGCTATTCCCTGGAGCGCCAGCGCCCCATTACCTTGCCGTTGCTGCGCGAAGTGCTGGCGGCGACGCCGGAATCCTGATCATGCAACTGGCGCTTTTTGACTTGGACAATACCCTGCTGTGCGGTGATTCGGACTTTGCCTGGGCGGAATTCCTGATCGGAAAAGGGGTGCTGGCAGAGGCCGCGCAACGCGCGAAAAACCGGAAATTCATGGCGGATTATGAAGCGGGGACGCTGGACATGGATGAATTCCTCACCTTCCAGTTGGCGCCGCTCGCCGCGCATCCCCGCGCGACGCTGGAAGTCTGGCATGATGAATTCATGGCAACGAAGGCGCGTCCGATGATCAGCGAAGCGGCGCGGGCAAAGGTGGAGGAACACCAGCGGGCGGGGCACCTTTGCGCGCTGGTTACGGCGACCAACAGTTTTGTCACCGGCCCCATTGCGCGGGAATTCGGCATTGCGCATCTGATTGCCACCATCCCGGCTTGCGGGCAGGGCGCGTTTACCGGCAAAGCGCGCGGCATTCCAGCGTTTCAGGCGGGCAAAGTGACGCGGGTGGAGGATTGGCTGGAAGCGCAGGGGCTGTATTGGGGTAGTTTTACGGATACCTGGTTTTACAGCGATTCGCACAATGATTTGCCGTTGCTGGAAAAAGTGCACCATCCGGTTGCGGTGAATCCGGACGCGCGTCTTGCCAGAATCGCCGCCGAACGTGGTTGGGAGACGATGACATTGTGTTGATTCTCCTTTTTTGTTTTCTGGATATTCATGTTACGTAAATTCATCAACCGCGTGTTCAAACGCGATGACGCATCGACCGCGCGGGAACCTGCGGTTATTCCGTTTTCCAGTCATGGCATGGGCCGCGAGCAGATCAGTTCCGGCAGTCGGCGCGTCTGCGCGGCGCTCTCCGAGCGGGGCTACAAGGCGTATGTGGTCGGCGGCGCGGTGCGCGACCTGCTGGCGCAGGTGACGCCCAAGGATTTCGATGTCGCCACGGACGCCACGCCCGACGAAGTGCGGCGTTGTTTGCGCCGTTCGCGTCTCATCGGGCGGCGTTTCCAGATCGTTCATGCCTACATGGGGCAGGAAGTCATCGAGATCACCACCTTTCGCGGCGCGTTGGGCGAAGACGCCAAGACCGACGCGCATGGTCGGGTGTTGCGCGACAACGTTTTCGGTTCGCAGGCGGAAGACGCTGCCCGCCGTGATTTCACGGTCAATGCGCTGTATTTTGATCCGGCGACGGAGCAGATTCTCGATTATCACCACGGCGTCGCCGACTTGAAGCAGAAGACCCTGCGCGTGATCGGCGATCCGAAAACGCGCTACCGCGAAGATCCGGTTCGCATGTTGCGCGCTATCCGGCTGGCCGCCAAACTGGGACTGGCGATTGATCCGGCGGCACGGCGTCCGATTCGGGAGATGGCGGGTCTGCTGGAAAACGTGCCCGCCGCCCGCCTGTCCGACGAGATTTTCAAACTCCTTTCCAGCGGTCACGCAGTGCAATGCCTGCGTCAGCTTCATGCCGAGGGCTTGCATCAAGGGACGCTGCCCTTGCTCGATGTGGTGTTGCGAACGCCGGAAGGCGAGCGATTCATCATGCTGGCGCTGGCGGATACCGACGCGCGCATCCGCCAGGACAAATCTTCCGCGCCCTGTTTTTTGTTTGCGGCGCTGCTCTGGCGCGAAGTTGGCGCAGTCTGGCGCCGCATTCGGGAAACGGGTGAGCATCCGTTGCCCGCCTTGCATCAGGCGATGAACGAGGTGTTGTCGGCGCAGGGGCAAAAGCTTGCCATCACGCGTCGCGTCGCGGGCGACATCAAGGAAATCTGGGCGTTGCAACCGCGCTTTGAGCATCGCGTGGGACGGCGGCCTTATAGCGTTCTGGAGCATCCGCGTTTTCGCGCCGCCTATGATTTTTTGCGCCTGCGCGCCAAAGCCGGAGAAATCGACGCGGCGTTGCCCGCCTGGTGGCTGGAATTTCAGGACGCGGACAGCGAAGCCCGCGCGCAATTGCTGGCCACGCTCAGTCCCGAAGGCGCAAAACGCCGCAAACGCCGCCGCTCCAGACGTGGCGGCAAGGGAACGCAAGGCGCGGAAGGCGAAGACGCGGCAATGGATTCCGCCGCATTGTCCGGCGACAACGCAAAAAACGATGCCGCTGCCTGACGCCGTTCCGGCCTATATTGCGCTGGGCGCCAATCTGGATCAGCCGCGCGCGCGGGTGGAAGCCGCCCTCAAGGCGCTGGACGATCTGCCGCAAACCCGCTTTTTGCGCGCGTCTTCGCTGTATCGAACCGCGCCGGTCGGTCTCGTGGCGCAAGCGGATTTTGTCAATGCCGTGGCGCAGGTGGCGACCCGCCTGTCTCCGCGGCAATTGCTGCTCGCCCTGCAAACGCAAGAAGCCGCGCAAGGGCGGGTGCGCGGCATTCCCAACGCTCCGCGCACCCTGGATCTGGACTTGCTGCTGTATGCCGACATGATGACGCGAACGCCCGATCTTGTTTTGCCGCATCCGCGTCTGCATCTGCGCGCCTTTGTACTGGTTCCCCTGCATGAAATCGCGCCCGATCTCCGCATTCCCGGTCGCGGCGCGCTTGCCGCCTGGCTGCCCGCCGTCTACGCCCAGATGTCCGGCGTCAGCCGGATTTGAGTTTGCGCAGCAGCGCCAGCAGCGCGCCCTCGCCGCCATCGCGGGACGGCGCGGCGCAAAAGGCGAGAACTTCAGGACGCCGGGCGAGCCACTGGCGGGTCATGGGTTTCAGGATGGCGCGACCATTGGGCGAAGCGTGTCCCTTGCCGTGAATGACGCGCGCGCAGCGCAGTCCGCGGGTCAGGCAATCGTTCAGAAAATCGCGCAGGGCGACAAGGGCTTCGTCGCGGGTGAGACCGTGCAGATCGATTTCCGCCTGTACCGGCCAATGTCCCCGCCGCAGATCGCTGAGGACGCGCGGCGACTGATCGGCGCGGCGATGGCATTCCGGCGCGTTTTCCGGCGTCATGCCGGGATCGTCGTTTTCCGGCGCGCTCGGTTTGTCGTTCGGTAAGGGACGGGCTACAGGCTTTTTCGGCGCTTGCAGTTCGACATGTCCGCGCGGCGGCAGGGGCGTGACGCCCTGCGCGCGCATGAGGTCGGAAAAGGAAGCGTCCGCTGCAAGTGTGGCGGGCGGAGGGCGCGCGGTCATGCCTTACGCGCGCAGGGCGTCCAGATAGCGTTCGGCATCGAGCGCCGCCTGACAACCGCTGGCGGCGCTGGTGATGGCCTGTTTGTACACCGGATCCTGCACGTCGCCCGCCGCGAATACGCCCGCGATGCTGGTCTGGCGACTGTCCTTGCAAGTGACGATGTAGCCGTTTGAGCGTTCCAGTTGGTTGGCGAAAAGCTCGGTGTTGGGTTTGTGACCAATGGCGATGAACACGCCGTGCACGTCGATTTCCCGCGTCTGTTCGCTGGGCAGATGACGGATTTTCAGAGCGGTGACGCCGCTGGCGTCGCCCAACACCTCTTCCAGCGTGGAATCCAGGATCAGGCTGATTTTGCCTTCTTTC
>JAIRZG010000208.1 GCA_031267345.1 Zoogloeaceae bacterium | reverse complement strand
GCGCAAAGACAGGCTTTGCGCGTCGCCATCCGGGTTTTTTCATAAGTTCAGACATTGGCGCGTTCCCCCGCTACCCCTGCCGCTCAAAGTCTGTCCAATCGAGGGATTGCAGCGCATTGTAAAATTGTTCGTTCATTTTTGATCTGCCAGTGCTTCTGGCAGTTTTTTAGCATCACTGACCGCAGCCGCAATCTTGCTGACTACGAAAAGAAAGAAGCGAAGCATTTGTATCCCTCCATGAACCTTTCTTTCTGTTCCTGCCCTTGAAAACCTGACAGACTACGCTGTTTCCAGATTTATGCAAGATGTTACATGAATGTTACACTTTATGCCATGAGCGCAGGACAACCCCCCTTTGTATTCGCAACCATTGGCGCGTCATCTACCGGATGAAATTGGCCGGCTGCGCGTAGGGAACGCTAACATTGGAGATCATACCCATCCATGTGGCGGGCCATACGGTTCGAGGACGCGGATGAGCCGGACTTGCGCGCGCCCCTGGCGGCAAGCCAGCGCGCTGACAGAAGACGGAAGACAGGGTAAATTAGCGGCGTTTCGGCGCGGGGAGCGTTTTCCCGAACGCCTGACATTTGAAGCGGAGGGCTTTATACATCATGTCGATTCCTGGTCTTGAAGCGTGGCAACATACGCCGCAGGGGGGTTATGTGCTGGATTGGGAGATGGCGCGACTGGACGCGGCGGTGGCGGATGTGTTTGGCTTCAAGGCGCTGCAAATCGGTTTGCCGGAGCGCGATTTTTTGCGCGCCAACCGGATGCCCTTGCGCCAGATTGTAAACGACAGTCCGGATGCCCCCGAAGGTCTGGTATGCGCCTTCACCCACCTGCCGATTGCCGCGCAGAGCGTGGATTTGGTGGTGTTGCCGCATGTGCTGGAGTTTTATCCGGAGCCGCACCAGATCCTGCGCGAAGTCGAACGCGTCCTGCGACCCGAAGGCCGCCTGTTCATTCTTGGCTTCAATCCGCTGTCGCTGTGGGGCGCAAGGCGCAGGTTGATGTCCGCCGCCACGCGCCAGCAGCAGGGGTTTCCCTGGAACGCGCATTATCTTTCCGTGCTGCGTCTCAAGGACTGGCTGAAACTGTTGGGGTTTGAAGTCGATCGGGGCGCGTTCGGCCTCTACGCGCCACCCTGCAAAAGTGCGCAATGGCTGTTGAAACGCTGGCGTTTCATGGAATTGGCGGGCGACCGCTGGTGGGGCTTTGCGGGCAGCGTCTATATGCTGCGCGCCGTCAAGCGGGTGGTGGGAATGCGCCTGATTCTGCCCGCCTGGGATCGGCGCAGTCTCGCGGGCAAGGCGTTGACGCCGGTCACACACAAAACACACAAGGAGATTCAACATGAATAGACCGCCCATCGAGATTTACACCGATGGCGCGTGCAGCGGCAATCCCGGCCCCGGCGGCTGGGGCGCGTTGCTGATTCGTGGCGACAGGACCCGCGAACTCTGCGGCGGCGAAGCGCACACCACCAACAACCGCATGGAACTGACCGCCGTGATTCAGGCGCTTTCGGCGCTCAAGCGTCCCGTGACCGCCCGCGTCTTCACCGATTCGATCTATGTGCAGCAGGGCATCAGCTTGTGGATGCGCAACTGGAAAAAACAGGGCTGGCGCACCGCCGACAGAAAAGCGGTCAAGAACGTCGATCTGTGGCAAACGCTGGACGCGCTTACCGTCCGACATCAACTGGAATGGATCTGGGTCAAAGGCCACGCCGGCGATCCCGGCAACGAACGCGCCGACCAACTCGCCCGACGCGGCATGTCCTCATGGCTGGCGGCGCGCGCCGGACGGATGGGCGGCGGGAACAAGGAAGGGGTGTGAACAGGCAGGGGTTTTCGCCGGGTGGCGAGCATCAAGACCCACATGACCCGCCGGACAGGAACGACGTCCTGTTCGCGTCGTCGTTCCGGCGGGCGCGATAAATCGCGCCCCTACGTTGAATTCGTCATTGCGCAGGTTCAGATTGGACGTTTTTTGTCGCATTCTCACCGCGCGACAGCGCGGCGGAATGCTCATTCAGTTTTCAATGTTCCCCCCGCAGGCGCGCGCCGCCGTCCGCAAGGACACACGCAGGGACAGATCGAAGGCTTGTATGTCCTTGGTGAGCGCGCCGACGGAGATGCGGTCGATGCCGGTTTCGGCGGTGGCGCGCAGGTCGGCGAGGGTGAGGCCGCCGGAGGCTTCCAGGACAGCGCGTCCCTGATTGAGCCGGACGGCCTGACGCAGCAGGGGGAGATCGAAATTATCAAGCAGCAGCATTTTTGCGCCTGCGGCGAGCGCGGCTTCCATCTCCGCCAGATTTTCCACTTCGATCTGAACGAAGCGGCAGCGCGGGTTTTTTCGGGCGATTTGCCGGGCGGCGGCGATAGCGGCCTCAATGTCGCCCGCCGCCAGGATGTGATTTTCCTTGATGAGGATGGCGTCCCAGAGCGCCAGGCGATGATTGTCGCCGCCACCTGCGCGCACGGCGTATTTTTGCGCCAGACGCAGACCGGGCAGGGTCTTGCGGGTATCGACGATTTGCGCGCGGGTTCCGGCGATGGCGTCGACATATTGGCGGGTCTTGCTGGCGACGCCGGAGAGAAGTTGCAGGAAATTGAGCGCGCTGCGCTCGCCGCTCAATAGCACACGCGCCTCGCCTTCCAGTTCACAGAGCGTCTGTCCGGCGGTGACGCTCGCGCCTTCTTCCGCCTGCCAGTCGACGCGCGTTGGCGTTGCGCCGTCCAGTTGGGCGAAACATGCGTTGAACCATGCCTGTCCGCAGAGGATGCCGCTTGCCCGCGTGATTACACTGGCCCTGATGTTTTGTCCTGCGGGGAGGAGTTCCGCCGTCAGGTCGCCGCTGCCGATGTCTTCCGCCAGCGCGCGACGCGCGTCGGCGACGATTTCTTCGCGCGGGGGCAGGGCGATCATGGGGTTTTCAGCGTTTGTTTCAGGATGGACAGGGCGGCAAGCGCGTTGGGCCAGCCGACGTAGAAAGCGAGGTGGGTGACGCTTTCCGCGGCTTCCGTATCGCTCAATCCGTCGCGCCGCGCCTTTTCGAGATAGAAGGGCAGTTGCGCCGTCTGACCGTTGGCGATCAGGGCGCTGATGGTGATCAGGCCGCGATCCCTGGGCGAGAGATCGGGACGGCGCCAGAGATCGCGAAAAATGACACTGGCGGTGTAATGCGTCATGGCAGGCGCGATCTGACCGAATTGTTGATGGAGGCTTTTGGCGCGTTTGTTTTCGGCGGCTTCGTCGAGATGCAGCAGCGGCGGCGAAGCGGCGGGAATCTGGTCGGGGCTGACGCCACGCCGCAGGAACACATCGCGCGTCACCACGATGGCGCTCAGGGCGTTTGTCCAGCCGACGTAGAAGGCCAGATGCGTGATCATTCCGGAAATTTCGCCGGGGGTTACGCCGTTTTCCAGCGCCATCACGAGATAGGAAGGCAGCCCGATGCGCTGATCTTTGGCAATCAGCGCCGCCAGCGTGACGAGACAGCGATCCCGTAGCGGCAGGTCGGGACGTTTCCAGAGATCGGCAAGCGGGCCTGCGGTGTATTTATCCAGCGCGGGCGCGATATTCTCAAGGCCGCTTTTTTTCATGATGATTTCCTCGTGGGCTTGCATGATGGACAGAAGCCCGCGCATTTTACGCGCGCGGCGTTGGAACGGGATCGGATTTTTTGCTTTATGGCGTTTCCTTATTGATTGAAAACTTCCAGCATTTCCGCGTAGGCTTCCAGTAGACCGGGGCCGGGGTGGATGAAGTGGGCGGCGTTGAGACCGACGACGCTGACCTTGAGCCTGGGCGCGATCAGGCGACAGGATTCGGCGGATGGGCTGCCCAGCGCGACCACGATTTCCGGTTTGGCTGCGGTGATCAGGGTCTCGATGTCGGCATGGTGGATTTTCGCGGCGCTTTCCACGACTTCAAATCCGGCTTGCGTAAAAACGTCGCCCACCAGATGTTTGCGGCCAAATGAATAGGGGCTGCCCATGCAACTGGAAAGCACGAGCACACGCCTGCCCCGGTTCGTCGCCGCGAGTTTTTTGGCGGCCTCGCGCCAAGTTTTGCTGAAGGCGGCGATTTTTGCCGCGCTGTCTTTGGCGCGACTGGCTTCCGCCAGGGTTTTGAGCATGTTCTCGACATCCGCCAGCGAAGTGAAGCCGTCCACGCGCAACAGACGCGTACCGACGGGCGTGACCTTCGTCATCAGGTCGGCGTCGGCCCAATTGGAAGTTACGAGCAGGTCGGGCGCAAGCGCGTCAATGGCCGCCGCGTCCGGGTCGAGTACGCCGCCCGTGCGCGGAAGCCGGAGTTCCTCGCGGTCATAACGGGAAACGCCGACGATGCACCCGCCACGCCCCAACCACTCCAGCGCCCGCGTCAGATAGGGCGACTGGCTGATGATGCGCGGACAATCGTCAGCGCGGACGGCGGGCGCCCGGCAGAGGACGCCCAGGAAAATGAGAACGAAGGCAAAGGCGAAACGGGAGCGGGTCATGATTTTTTCCTTTTGCTGTAAATGCCGTCATTCCCGTTTGTCAAGGGAATGACGGAAAGACGGGGCGCATGATGGATACGGTCATTGGATACGGTACTCTACGTCAATTCCCGTTTTTCTTTCCTTTCCCTGTCCTTGCGGGCATCCCTTTTCCGCAAGCGGGCGCGGGAACATTTCGTTCAGTCGTGGGGCGGTTCGTAAACCGCCCCACGGATTCCGGTCAGAATCCTGAATAATGCAGGCCGACAAAGGCGTTGAAGCCGTCCGTGCCGTAGCCTCTGACCTGTTCGTATTGCTTGTCGAAGATGTTGTTCAATCGTCCTTCCAGCGTGAGGTTTTTGTTGAGCGCGTAACGGGCGGTCAGGTTGGTCAGGCCGTAGCCGCCGAGTTCTTCCTTGTTGGCGGCGGTTTTCAGGTAGTTGTTGTCATAGCGACGCCCGACGCCGATTACTTCCACGCCCGTTTCCAGCTTGCCCCAGGTGTGCGTCAGATTCAGCGTCGCCTTGTCGCGGGCGCGGCGCGCCAGGCGTTCGTAGCCGATACCGTTCGCGTCCCTGCTTTTGTTTTCGGCGTTCAGCCAGTCGTAGGCCGCTTCCAGACGCCATGCGCCGAATTGTCCGGCATAGGCCAGCGTCACCCCTTCCAGCAGCGCCTTGTTGACGTTTTCGTTTTTGCAATTCCACAGCGCATCGCACATATAGGCAATCAGATTCTTGACGCGATTGCGGTAATACAGGGCGGAAGCCCGATGCGCGCCCTGTTCCCAGACCACGCCGATCTCGCTGTTTTTCGCTTCTTCCGGCTTCAGGTCGGGATTGCCGCCCCAACCGGGACGAAACAGGTCGATGACGGTAGGCGCGCGAAAGGCCGTGCCGTAGCGGACATGCGCGCGCAAGGCGTCCGTCAGTTGATAGCCGTAGGCTGCGCCCCAGGTGGTTTTTCCGCCGAATTCGGAATGCCGGTCGCGGCGCGCGTTTACCTGCCAGCCATGTTTGTCCACATGCGCCGTCCAGCCACCGAGAAAGGAAGTGTTGCTGATTTCGGGCGCATGGTCGGGATACGGATTCGCGCCGCTGTCATCACGACGCGGCCCGATGCGTTGCTTTTCTTTTTCCACGGCAAGGATTGCCTTGCCCAGCGGTAGCGTGAGGTCGTTCTGCCAGCCAAGCTGCTGATTGCGGGTATGCGTTTTGCTGATGGATTCGGCGGGCGGAAATGCCCAGGCATTCCAGCTGTAATCCATGTAGTCGTTCTCGCTTTCCCCGTAACGCAGGGTGCTCTCCCAGTTTTCCAACACCCGGTTTCTGGAAAACAACTGCCATTGTTCGGTTTCAAAACGCGAGCGGTTATCGTAATCGCCGGTAGGCGGCGTATTGCCGCTGTCGTAATTCACCAGACCCTTGTTGCGGCGGTAAATCAGGCCGAGTTCATGGCCTTGCGCGGGCAGGAAGGAAAACGAAGCCGCGCCGCCGATGTTGCGGTAGGCGTCATCATCGGCGTCCTTGTTGCGGGCGTGGCGTTGCGCGGAAAAGCCATTCGTCTGGTAATGGTTGGCCTCCACCCGAAAGCGCCAGTGTTCGTCGCCGCCGGAGATTCCGGCGTTGGCCTTTTGCGTGTCGTGGCTGCCATAGCCGACAAAACCGTCGGCGGCAAGCCCTGGTTGTCCGCGCCGGGTGATGATGTGGATGACGCCGCCGATGGCGTCCGCGCCATAGAGGGCGGACGCCGGGCCGCGCAGGATTTCAATGCGCTCCACGCTGTCGAGCGAAAGAAAACGCAGGGGCGAATCGCCATTGGCGGTATTGATGGCGATGCCATCGACGATTATCTTGGTTTGCGGATGGTTCGCGCCGCGTACAAAGAAACTCGTTTGCGTTCCCGGCCCGCCAGTAGTCGTTGCCTGTATGCCGCTTTGGCGGGCAAGGAGTTCGGTAATCGTATCCTGTCCGCTTTTTTCGATGGCGGCGCGGTCGATGACGGTAACATCAGCGAGCAATTCGCTGGCGCGTGTCGCCTGCCGCGTGGCGGTGACGACAATGGTTTCCAGGGTTTTATTCTCGTCGCCGGATTGCTGGGCAAAAGCGGGCGTCAGCAGGATCGACGGCAGGAACAGGGCGGCGAGCGCCTTTGATGACGGGGGGTGGATAACTGAAGACATGATGCTTCCTTTCTTGTCTGCGTCCCCGCAGACTGAAAACGATGAAAAGGGAAGCGTTACCGGGGAAACAACGGGAAATGCCAGGGAGAAGCGCGGCAGGAAATTCCGGCGTCGCTACCCCGCAACGCGTCCATCGGGCGTCATCAGGCCGGTCTCCGGGCTTGCGAGTTTTGCGTCATCGTCTTCCCGGACTTTTGTAAAATCCAGTGACCTGTTGATGACGCCGCACTCGCTTACCGTTGCGGGGGCAGCAGCGGACTTGTCCTGCATCGTGTGGCAGAACGCACCGCTTTCCCGTTTCACCACCCATCCGAAAAAATGGGCGGCACCTGAAAACGGGCGAAGCATAGCAGAGTTTCGGGAAATGAAGAAAACCACGTCGCCCGAATTTACGTAAAAGCGCAGGGAAGGGGAGCGGCGGTTCAGCACGAAATAACGCCGGAACATGCCGAACCATCCCCCGCGCGGGGGGGGGGAGCACGCTTCAATCCGGAACGCGCCCGCGCCGTCAGGCGCGCATCGCTGCCCGCAAGGGCTATGCCCAGGCCGTAACTCTTTGATTAAAAAAGAGGGTCGCGCATCGCTGCCCGCAAGGGCTATGCCCCTACGGTCATTGCCTCGATCAGCCATGAACCGGTTTGGCGGGAGGAGCGGAGGTCGATGTCGTTGCCGATGGCGCGCAGGTTCATGAACATGTCGCGCAGGTTTCCGGCGATGGTGATTTCCTCGACCGGATGGACAATTTCGCCGTCTTCCACCCAAAAGCCCGCCGCGCCACGCGAATAATCGCCGGTCACGTAATTGACGCCGTGTCCCAGCAATTCCGTCACCAGCAGGCCGCGTCCCATCTGGCGCAGGAGGGCTGGCAGATCATGCGCGCCGGGGGAGAGGAAAAGATTGTGGCTGCCGCCCGCGTTGGCGGTCGTGGACAGATTCAGCTTGCGGGCGGAATAGACACTCAAAAAATAGCCTTGCAGCACGCCGTTTTGCACCACTTCGCGTTCGCGGGTACGCACGCCTTCATTGTCAAAATTCGCGCTGGACAAAGCGGCGGGCAGATGCGGACGTTCACTCAGGGTGAAAAAACCGGGAAAAATCGTCTTGCCCAACTGATCAAGCAGAAAGCTGGCCTTGTGATACAGGGGATTGCCGGAGGCGGCGTGGACAAAATGCCCCAGCAATCCGGAGGCCAGTGGCGCTTCAAACAGCACGGGAAAACTGCCCGCCGCGATTTTCTTCGCGCCCAGACGCGCCACGGCGCGGCGCGCAGCCTGTTGTCCGACGGCTTCTGGCGTCTCCAGCGCATCGGGCTTGCGGTGCGTGCTGTACCAGTCGTCGCGCTGCATCTGCCCGCCTTTGCCCGCGATGACCGAGCAGGAAAGATAGTGGCGCGAAGATGGATAACCGCCCAAGAACCCCTGTGAATTGGCAAGGATGAATTGCCCCTGCTGGCTGGAAAGACTGCCGCCTTCGGAATTTTCGATGCGCGCGTCAGCGGCAAAAGCGGCGGCTTCGCAGCGATGCGCCAGGGCAATGGCTGCCTCCGTCGACAAGTCCCAGGGATGGCAGAGATCGAGATCGGGTAACGCGCCCAAAGCCAGTTCTTCCTTTTCCGGCAACCCGGCACAGGGATCTTCGGCGGTGAAACGGGCAATCGTCAGGGCGGCTTCCACCGTTTCCTGCACCGCGCGGGCGGAAAAATCCGAGGTGCTGGCGCCGCCCCAACGCCGACCCAGATAAACGCCGACGCTCAAGCCTTTGTCGCGGTTGTATTCAATGGTCTCCACCTCGCCGCAGCGCACCGTGACCGAAAGTCCGCAACTTTCGGAAACCTCCGCTTCAGCGGCGCTCGCGCCTTTTACGCGCGCGTGATGTAGCGCGTCGTCGGCGAGTTGACGCAAGGTGTCGGAAGAAAAGGCAAAGGAAGAAGAAGGAGCAACCATAACCGCCGCCAGAAAGCAAAAGGCGGCTATCATAGCAGCCCTTCCTGTCCGCGCGTTTTTTTCCTTGAAACCGAATCCCGCCTCCGACCCGGAATTTTCCGAACGCCCTTCCAAAACCCGACGCAAGGCGGTCATGCACGAATTGCAGACGCTGGGCAAGGCGCTGACCGGACTTTCCCGCGCGCAACTGTCCCGCATGACGCTGGATGAAGACCTGTACGCCGCGCTCATGGAATACCAACGTCTGCCCAAATTCGAGGCGCGTCGCCGCCAGTTGCAATACATCGGCAAACTGATGCGCGGACTGGACGCCGAACCCATACGCGCCGCCCTGGCCGCGCTACGCGGCGATTCCGCCGGAGAAACCGCCCGCCTGCATCGTCTGGAAGCCTTGCGCCTCAAACTCCTTGCCGACGAAGCCGCTACGCTTGTCGCCCTCCGCGACGATTATCCGCATATCGCTGCCGCCGACTTCGCTCGGCTTGCCCGCCTTGTCCGCGCCACGCGCAAGGAACAGGCTGAATGCAAACCGCCCAAAAACTTCCGCGCGCTCTTTCAGGCGCTGAAAAACATGGACGAACAGGCCGACGCGCCTGCCGAATCCTGATGTTGAGTTATCGCCACGCCTTTCACGCCGGTAATCATGCCGATGTTTTAAAACATCTGGTCGTGATCGACCTGCTGCGCTACCTGACGCAAAAGCCCGCGCCGCTGATGGTCATCGATACCCACGCGGGCGCGGGGCGCTACAATCTTGCCGGCCGCGAGGCGCAAAAGTTGCGCGAATATCAGGAGGGCATAGGGCGCGTCTGGCAGGCGAAAGACGCGCCCGTCGTCGTTACGGAATACCTTGCCGCCGTGCGGGAACTCAATCCTTCCGGCGAACTCAAACAATATCCCGGCTCGCCCTGGCTGGCGCGACAGTTTTTGCGCCCCAACGACCCGCTACGCCTTTTTGAACTGCACGGCAACGAAGCGCGCGCGCTTGCGCAGACATTCAAAAATGCGGGACGCGCCATCCGCGTCGTCAAGGGCGATGGCCTGACGCTGTTGAAATCCCTGCTGCCGCCGCCGGAGCGACGGGCGCTGACCTTGATTGATCCGTCCTACGAAACCCGGCGCGATTACAGCGCCGTCATCGCTACCCTGAAAGACGCCCTGAAGCGTTTTGCCACGGGAACCTACGTCCTGTGGTATCCGCAGCTCGTTTGCCTTGAATCCCGCCAGTTACCCGAACGCCTGAAACGCCTGCCCGCCGACTGGCTGCACGTCAGCCTCTCTGTCCGCGCCCCGACTGCGGATGGCGTCGGCATGTACGGCAGCGGCATGTTCATCCTCAACCCGCCCTGGACGACAGCCGACGCCCTGCGCCAAAGCCTGCCCTGGCTCGCGCGACAACTGGCGCAGGATGAACAGGCCGCATGGACGCTGGAAGTTTCGACAATCGACGGCGGCGCAAAGATTGCACCAACAGAGCCGCCATCACGCCGCGCTGTCGCGCAAAATACGCCGTGGCGTACAAGATCACGGCAACCCTGAACACCCTCGGTTCCAGTATCGGCGTGAGCAGCTTTCTTCCTCACCAAAACCGAATGCCGTAATCAGGACATCCGCAGTTTCGGGCGCAGTCCGGCGCATGTTGCCAGCGTCAGCAACGTATATTCGCGGCGTCAATTGTTCGCGGGAGTGAATCCGGATTTTGCGGCTTTGGTGTGGACAAGCGATTGGGCGCGGGTGGTTTTCTTCAACCCTGCGGCGCGAAACGCCGCTGATCAGCTCTCTCCCTCCTCGCGGGGGAGCGTTGGAAAGAGGGGGGCAGCCATTCCGTTTGCAGGGCGTCAATCGCGGCGGAACCATCGCGCCTCTTCTCCCCGATGTTCAGGTTTCTGCCGTAGCGCGGCTTACGTCAGCGCGTTGTATTTTTCCTTCCGGCCATAGCTTTTTTGTACCGGATATTTGCGTTCGTTCTTTGCGAGTTTGGCGTACAGCGCCGCTGACAGGTCGATTCCGGCATGGTCGGCGAGCAGCAGCAGGTAGGCCAGCACGTCGGCGCATTCGTCGGACAGCGCCTCGTATCCTGCGGGCGTTTGCGCGAAGGCTTCCATTTCGGCGTCGCTTTTCCATTGCGATAGTTCCAGCGCCTCGGCGGCTTCCAGATTCAGCGAGACCATCAGAGACTTCAAATCATGAAACTGCGCCCAGTCACGCGCGTCACGAAACGCCAGCACCGCCCGCGTCAACTCCTGTAAACTCTGCTTTCCTGCGTTTTTCATCGAAGCTCCGCTCCGGTTTTTGTTGCCCGTTATGATTGAGAATCCTGTTTTCGACGCCCTCGAACCGCAAGCCGTCTGGCGACATTTTGCCACGCTCTGCGCCATTCCCCGTCCCTCAAAGCATGAAGGCGCGTTGATGCGCCATCTTCAGGGCTGGGCTGAGGCGCGCGGCATCGCGGCGCGTAGTGACGCGACGGGCAATCTGATCCTTTCCAAACCCGCCACGCGCGGGCGGGAAAACGCGCCTGGCGTCATCCTGCAAGGGCATGTGGATATGGTCTGCGAACGCGCCCCTGCCGCGCCGGATCACGATTTTCATCAAGACCCGATTCGTCCGGAAGTCGACGCGGGCTGGCTTGTCGCGCGGCATACCACGCTGGGCGCGGATAACGGCATCGGCGTCGCGCTGGCGCTGGCGGCGGCGGAAGATCCGGAACTCCCGCACGGCCCGCTGGAAATCCTGCTCACCGTCGATGAGGAGGCTGGCATGGGCGGCGCGCATGGCCTGCAAGCCGGAAGTCTGCGCGGGCGCTTTTTGCTCAATCTGGATACGGAGGAATCGGGCGCGTTTTATCTGGGCTGCGCGGGCGGAGTCACCGTCGAAGCCAATTTTGACGCGCGCGCCGCCGCTACGTCCTTGCCGCAGAACGCGCAGGTTTATCGTCTGCGACTGGAGGGACTCATCGGCGGACATTCGGGCATCGACATTCATCGACCCCGCGCCCACGCCATCCGGCAGATGCTCGCCCTGCTGCTGCGTCTGGGCGCGGAACACGATTTTCCCCTTCTACAGCTACAGGGCGGCACGGTCATCAACGTCCTGCCGCGTTCGGCATTCGCGGATTTGGCGCTCACGCCCGCGCAATACGCCGCGTTTCCAACCCTGCTGGCGCGTCACGCCCAAAATTTGCAACAGGAATATCCGCAGGAAACGCCCGTCCTGACGCTTGCTCCCGCGCCGGAATCCGCGCCGACGGAGCAGGCGCTCGTTTGCACGACCTGGCGACCTTTGCTGCACAACCTCCACGCGCTGCCCTTTGGCGTCGTCGCCATGAGCCGGGATTTTTCCGGCGTGGTCGAGACCTCCAACAATCTGGCGCCGCTTCATCTCAAGCCGGATTACTGCCGATGCAGCCTGTTGGCGCGCGCGCAGGATGATGCGGCGCGTGACGCGCTGGCGGAAGACATCGCGCGCCAAATACGCGCCAGCGGCGGCGTGGCGTCCCGCGAAGGCGCGTATCCCGGCTGGAAGCCCGATCCCGCGTCGCCCCTGCTGCGACAGGCGCAAAACGTCTATCAACATGCCTTCGGTCACGCTCCGCGTCTTGAAGTCATCCACGCCGGACTGGAATGCGGCCTTTTTGCCCGCTCGCATCCCGGGCTTGACATGCTTTCCTTCGGCCCCGACATTCGTGGCGCGCACGCGCCCGGCGACCGGGTCGATAACGCCACCGTCGGTCATTGCTGGCAGTTCCTGCGCCGTTTGCTGACCACCCTTTCCCAACCCTGAAACAAGGCGCCGAAAATGACCCTTTATCGTCTCGACCAACTTACACCGCAACTGGGCAAGGATGTCTGGATTGCCCCCAACGCCAGCGTCATCGGCGATGTCCGCCTCGCTGATCGGGCTTCGGTCTGGTTCAACGCCGTGCTGCGCGGCGACAATGACCCGATCATCATCGGCGCGGACAGCAACATCCAGGATGGCTCGGCGCTGCATACGGATACCGGTTTCCCGCTGGTGGTGGGCGCGCGCGTCACCGTCGGCCATCAGGTCATCCTGCATAGCTGCGCTGTCGGCGACGGCAGCCTGATCGGCATGGGCGCGGTGTTGTTGAACCGCTGCCGCATCGGCCAGCACAGCATCGTCGGCGCGCACGCCCTGATTCCCGAAGGCAGGGAATTCCCCGACCGTGTGCTGATCGTCGGCTCGCCCGGCAAGGTCGCGCGCGAACTCACCGACGCGGAAGTCGCCCGTCTGGAACACAGCGCCGCCCACTACGTCGAAAACGCCCGCCGCTACCGTCAGGCGTTGCTGATCACGCCATGAGTCGTTCCAGACAAAACAGAATCGCCCTGGTGGCTCAAGGCATTTTCAGGGGCAGTGAAAATGTCTGCGTCTGCGTATTGTCGGCAAGCGCGACCAGTCCCAGTTTTGGCGCGCTGTCACGGCATCCCAGGGTGAGCATGTGACCACTGGCGAGCAGGCGGGTATATTCCGCGCAGGACAGATAATGCGCGCGCAAGGCTTCTGCACTCCCGGGTTTCCACGACCAGTAACGATTCAGGCTTTCCTGGGTAAAAACATTGTTGCTGTTTGTCGCATATACCGTTCCATCCCGAATGATCAAATGGGGAGAAACCGGACGCGCCATGTCGCTCGGTCCCATTGTTTTCGCAATCCGTTCTCCTTCCGGCAAGCTATAGGCTTCCAACATGCCTGTGCCGCGCCAGATGACGAAGAATTTTCCATCCGGCGCAATCTCAAGCGCGGGAAACATCCGCCCATTTTCAGGGTATTTATCCGCCTTTGTGTCATATACTGAAAACATATCGGGAATCAGTTGCAGATCAATCTGGTTTGACCACCATTTCCACCATTTTTCCCGTGATTCATCGTACACCCGGTACAACTCTTGTTCCTCCCCTCTTTTTGGGGCTTTGATCGTTCCGCGTGGATATTTCAGCCTCAGGATCTGGCGTGATAACGGCGCGTAAGCCGCTTGTGTCCGATGCTCTTGTTTGTTGGAATAAAAATCACCGCGTGGTTTGCCAACATAAATATCGGAAAATTCTTTTTTCCATGAAAAATCGGCATTTAACACAATGCCGCCATCACGAGTCATGAACAGGGTATTCCCGACCGCGACCAAGTCCTGTTCCGAATCATGGCGCCCCAATCGTTGTGCGCCATCGCCCAGACCATCCTGAATCTTTTCGCCTTTTTCCAGATCCCAGAATACTTGCAGTTGCAGACGCCAGTCCAGATGATACCGGGCGTTATGGCGGGCAATATCCTCTGGAATATCCAGAGATTCGACCGCCATCGCGGCGTAACGTCCACTTTCACTGATCGCCAGAGACTTGGGCGTGCGATCCTGCTTACCATCCCAGAGCACCTGCGCCAGTTGATACTGTTTTTTCTTTTTCCGGAAAATATAGAGCTGCGCCTGTTGTCCCGCCACCACAATCACATCGCCCGCATAGTCCGAAGCCGCGACCAGCTGCGGCGGGTTTGTATCCTCCTCTGCGGTCATGACGCGATGATGTTCCCCCAGACGCGCGATGGCGGCTTCTCCCCGAACCGTTTCCGCGTGATAGAAGCTGCGCGGCTTGATTTTGTTTATAGCGTATTGTTTTTCTCTTCCCTCAGGCCCGTAAACGGTCGTCGTTTCTCCCAGTTCATGCCATCCCATACCGAAATAAATCAAGGGCGCGATCAGGAACAGAATCAGCAGACGCAGGGCAATACGCAGCATGTCTTTCATTTTTTTCCTCATGGGAGATATCCGTGCCCGTCATCCCCGCCTCTGCGGGGATGACGGGCACGGCTTACATCCGCCCCTTGTCCAGATAACGTTGGTGCCAGGAGAGAGCTTCGTCCAGCAAATGCGGCGTGTGTTTGCCGGCGGCGCGCTCAAAGGCGCGTTTGTAGTAATCCCTCAACGCAGGTTTGAAATTGGGATGGGCGCAGTTTTCGATCACCACTTTGGCGCGTTGCTTGGGCGACAGCCCGCGCAGGTCGGCCAGACCCTGTTCGGTGACCAGCACCTGCACATCGTGTTCCGTATGATCGACGTGCGAGACCATCGGCACGATACAGGAAATTTCGCCGCCTTTTGCCTCCGAAGGCGTCATGAAGATGGAAAGATAGGCGTTGCGGGCAAAGTCGCCGGAACCGCCCAGACCGTTCATCATTTTGGTTCCCATGATGTGCGTGGAATTGACGTTGCCGTAAATATCCGCCTCAATCATGCCGTTCATGGCGATGACGCCCAGACGACGGATGATTTCCGGATGATTGGAAATTTCCTGCGGACGCAAAATGATGTTCCTGCTGTAACGCGCAAGATCCGTGTTGAGTTCCGCCAGCGCGTCGGGCGAGAGCGAAAAGGCGGTAGCGGAGGCGCAGGTGAGCTTGCCGGATTTGATCATGTCCAACATGCCGTCCTGCAAAACTTCCGTATAGGAAGTCAGGTTCTCGAACGTCCCTTCATTCAGACCGGAAAGCACTGCGTTGGCGATGTTGCCGACGCCGGATTGCAGGGGCGGCAGGTTGGGCGGCAGGCGTCCCGCTTTTACTTCATGCGTGAAAAATTCCAGGATATGTCCGGCGATTTGGCGCGAAGCGGCGTCCGGCGGGGAAAAGGCGGAATTGCGGTCGGGACTGTGCGTCTTCACCACGGCGACCACCTTGTCCGGATCGACGCGCAGGTAAGGTTCGCCAATACGATCCCCGGGCGAAGTCAGGGGAATCGGCTGCCGCTGCGGCGGCAACGCCACGCCGTAAATGTCGTGCATTCCTTCCAGCGCCAGGTTCTGCCAGCTATTGACTTCGAGAATCACCTTGTCGGCGATTTCCAGCCAGGTCTTGTTGTTGCCGACGGAAGAAGACGGAATCAAGCGACCGTCTTCCGTAATGCCCGCGACTTCGATGATGGCGGTGTCCAGCTTGCCGAGAAAACCAAAGGCGGCGAGTTGCGCGACATGCGAAAGGTGGATGTCGGTATATTCCATGTCGCCATCATTGATGCGGCGGCGGCAGATGGGGTCGGACTGGTAGGGCAGGCGTTTTTCCATGCCATCGACCATCGCCAGCGCGCCATCGAGTTCCGGCGCGGTAGACGCGCCCGCCCAGATGCTGACCTTGAGTTTTTTGCCTTGCAGACGGGCGTCCATACTGCGCTTGGCCAACGCCACCGGAACCAGCTTGGGATAGCCCGCGCCGGTAAAGCCGCTGACGCCGACATTCGCGCCCGCCGGAATCAAGGCGGCGGCTTCTTCGGCGGACATGATTTTGTTTTTCAGTTGGGGATTGAGAATACGATCTTCAGACATTGCGCTTTCCTGTTGGGTTGAGTGAAAGAAAGGGGCGCTATCAACGCAGACATCAAGACGCGCGGCAAGCCGCGTCCCGAATTCTAAACAGCCCACCCGTCCGCCCGCAAGTCCTTGCGGACGGCGATGCGCGTCGCGGGCGCGGGGGGCGTGCAGGATGAACGGGCGTTTCGTCGCGTCGTCGCGCAAGGTCGCGGGCGGGCAAAAATCCTTGCCTCAATTATCCTGTGCGTCGAATTTCACGCCAGACGCCGTCGATATAGCCTTCCAGCGGTTGAAAATTCGTCTTGTAGGCCATTTTGCGCGTCTCGTGTATCCAGTAACCGAGATAGAGGTAGGGCAGATTCAGGCTTTGGCAGAGGCGCGCCTGCCAGAGAATGTTGTAGACGCCGAAGGACGCGCCGGGAACATCGGGATCAAAAAAGGCATAGACCGCGGAAAGACCGTCATCCAGTATGTCGATGACGCTGACCATACGCAACGCGCCCTCTTCGACAAATTCCAGCAGACGGGTTTCCAGCGGGCTGGCAAGCAGGAACTGGCGGTATTGTTCACCGCTGTCTTCCGCCATGCCGCCGCCGGGATGACGCCGCGTCTGGTAGCGGACATAGAGGCGATAATGCGCTTCGTCATGACAGAGCGACCGCTCGCGCGTCTCGAGCGCAGCGTGTCGTCGCAAGGCGCGGCGCTGGCTGCGCGTCAATATCAGTCGATCTACCGGCAGACGCACCGGCACACAGGCGCGGCAAGCGTCGCACCAGGGACGATAAATGAACAGGCCGCTGCGACGAAATCCCAGACGCAACAACTGGCTATATACGTTTCGATCAAGGAGAGATAGCGGCGTCGCCACCTGCGAACGCGCGGTCTGTTTGGGCAGATAGCTACAGGCATAAGGCGCGGTGCAGTAAAACTGCAAGGCGGCGGCGGGTGGAAAAACATCGCTCACGCCAACGCCTCGTCCCGCCAGGGCTGCGCCGCGCCCTCTTCAGGCCAGAGGCCGGGCGGCAGGTCTGCTTGCGTTAAACGCGACAACCGTTCGATAAATTCCGGTCGCGGGATTTCCCGCGCGCCCAGAGAAACGAGATGCCGGGTGCGCACCTGACAATCCAGCAGTCCGAACCGGTGTTGGCGCAGGTAACGAATGAGATGCGCGAAGGCGATTTTGGAAGCGTCCGCAGAATGGGCGAACATGGATTCACCATAAAACATGCGTCCGATAGCCACGCCGTAAAGACCGCCGATCAGGGTTTTGCCGCCGTCCGCGTCCACACGCCAAGTCTCCACGCTGTGCGCTCGTCCCGCCTGGTGCAGCGCGCCGTAGGCGGACTTGATGTCAGCGGTAATCCAGGTGTCGTCCTGCCCCGGGCGCGGGACGCTGGCGCAGGCGTCCATCACCTGCGAAAAAGCCGTATCCAGTCGTACACAAAAGTCGCCGCGCCGCAAAGTCCTGCGCAGGGAACGGGAAAGGCGGAATTCATCGGGAAACAGCACCGCGCGCGGGTCGGGACTCCACCAGAGCACCGGATCGCCAGCGGAAAACCACGGAAAAACGCCTTTGTGATAGGCATCGAGCAAACGGAAAGGCGTCAAATCCCCACTCGCCGCCAAAAGCCCGCCCGACTGCGCGGCGCTCAGGGGAGGGAAGGGATCATGCGCTTCCAGCCAAGGGATCATGAATGACGCCGATAACCGAAAAGGCGGGAAAATCAATCCGGGCGCTTGTCGATCAGCCGACGCGCGCCGTTGTAGCGGGTCAGCCAGTAGCGGTTCTGCATGTTTTCCACCCGCACCGAGCCGCCAGAGCTTGGCGCATGGAGAAAATAGTTGTCGCCCAGGTAAATGCCGACATGCGAAAAGGCGCGGCGCATGGTGTTGAAAAATACCAGATCGCCGGGTTTCAATTCGGTTCGCGCCGTGACTTCCATGCCCACGCGCGACTGTTCGCGGGCGGTGCGCGGCAGGATCAGATCCATGGCGTCCTGATAGACCAGTTGCACGAAACTGCTGCAATCCAGCCCGACATCCGGGTTGGCGCCGCCCATGCGGTAACGCACGCCAACAAGCTCCAGCGCCTTCAGGATGACCTCTTGGGCGGTATTGGAGTACCGTGCGAACAATGATTTTTCGTCGTGTTCCGTCACGCTCTCCGCAAGGGCGGGAGAGGAAAAAATGATGGACGCGGAAGCAAAAAAAACAAACAGAAAGATTTTACAAGACTTGAACATAGGTCACAATCTAGGCGAAACTCCATACTTTGTAAACCACGCCTCTCGTTTTGGAAGGAGACCCTTGCGTGTCCGAGTTGCGCCACATCCTGATTGTCGATGATTCCCGCATGGTGCGCGCCTCGCTGAGTCGGCATCTGAAGGGGGTCTACAACATTCGGGAAGAAGAAAACGGAGAGCAGGCTTGGCAAACCTTGGTGCTGGATCACAGCATCGAGGCGGTCATTTCGGATTTGCAAATGCCGGTGCTGGATGGCTTTGGCCTTCTGGAGCGGCTACGTGGTTGCAAGTTGGCGCGCTTGCAGGAAATTCCCTTTGTGCTGATTTCCGGCGACGATGATCAGGGCGTCATGGAAAAAGCGGAACGACTGGGCGTTTCCGACTTCATCACCAAGGGCATCAGCGCCACCGAACTGAAAACCCGTCTGGGCAATCTGCTGCAGTTTGTCACCGCCCGGCAAAGCCTGGAAGAAGCCCGCGTCCTGCAAACCCAGGATCCGGACAGCGGGCTTTTTACCCGGCGCTACATCGAATTGCAAAGCGCGCAGGCGCTCTCGCACGCGCTGCGTCACCGCACGGACGCCAGCCTGATGCTCATCGGCTTTGACAACTTCACCCGCCTGACCGAACGCCTCGGCGAACGCAAGGCGGGTGAAATCTGCCTGAAATTCGCCCACCAGGTCGCGGGCAAGGTGCGTCGCGAAGACAGCATTGGACATTTTTCGGCAGGGCGTTTTGCCATCATCTCCCCGGGCACATCGCCGGAAACCTGTCTTGTCTTCGCGGAACGCCTGCGTCACGCCGTTTCCGAGGCGGTCATTACCTCTGGCGGCAAGCGTCTGAATTTGAGCATGAGCATCGGCATTGCCAGTGTTCTGAGCGACCAGGCGACTTCGGCGGGCGCGCTCATCGATCTGGCGTGCGAACGTCTGGAACAGGCCATCAACAGCGGCGGCAATTGCGTCAAATGCAGCAGTCTGAAACCCGTTGAACCCGTCCTGCCGCCGCTTGACATCGAACAGGCGTTGGAGCTTTTGCTCGCGCAGAAGACCGAAGCCGTGCGCCAGCAATTGACGCCCTTGAGTGAACGTCTGCTGCCCTTCCTGACGTTGCTGCAACAGGAACTGGGCGTCGATATGCGCCTTGCTGAAGTACGCCAGAAACTGGCCGAACGCAATCCTGCCCGATAAACTTTCTTTTTTTCCATTGCCGCCATGTCTGAACGCACATCCACACCTTCCCGCCGCCGCTGGCCTAAAATTCTCGGCATTTCGCTAGCCCTGTTCCTGCTGGTGATTGTCATTGCCTTCCAGATCGCCGTGCGCGCGCTCAAGAGCGAAATCATCGCCGCGCTGGGGCCGGATGCCGAAATCCGCGAGCTGAAGATCAGCCTGACCGATGTGCAACTCATCGGTATTCGTCTGCCCGCGCCCAAGGCGGAAGGCGGCAAAAAAGTCACCTGGCCTGCCGAAGACTTCCTGCGCGCCGAACGCCTCACCATCACGCCTTCGCTGACCAGTCTGTTGAGCGAGCGCATTGTCCTGAGCAACATTCGCGTTGAAGGCGCGTATCTTTCCCTTTTGCGCGAGCGTGATGGTCGTCTGCGCCTGCTCCCCGCCCTGACTGAAAAACCCGCGCTCGCAAAAACCGTCCGTCGACCCGCGCCCACACAGTTCACCGCGCTGCGCCGCCCGTATTCCAAACCCTGCGCGACCGAGCCTGTCGGTACCAAAATCGACATCAATCATATTGAAATCGTGGGCGGCAGCATTGATTTTTTTGACGCCAGCGTACGTAAGACACCGCTCAAAATCACGCTGGAAAACTTCAATTTCAGCCTTGATCACCTGCGACTGCCGGAACTGACCGGAGAAAGCCGCCTCAAACTGACGAGCATTCTCAAGGGCCGGGCGCAGGACGGAAACATAAACATCGAAGGCAAAATCGAACTTGCCAGCAAGGAATCCGATCTCAAAACCCGACTGCAAGGCGTCGACCTCACCGCCTTGCAGGCTTATCTGCTCAAGAGCAACGACACCAGCATCCAGCGCGGCTTGCTGGACATGGAGGTGCGCAGCGTGGTGAAAAACGGTCAACTGCACGGCCCCGGCGCGCTCACCCTGAGCCACCTCGAACTGGGTGGCAATGGCAACGCTTTCATGGGGATGCCGCGCAATCTGGTTGTCGCCGTGTTGAAAGGCGGCAAGGATCAAATCAACGTCAATTTCACCCTCGCGGGCGACATCAACAACCCCAAATTCTCCCTGAACGAGAGCATTGCGCGGGAAATCGGCATTGGTCTGATGAGCGCGCTGGGCATCGGCGTGGAAGGTCTGGTCAGGGGATTGGGCAATGCGGGCGGCGATATCGGCAAGCTGGGCG
>JAIRZG010000196.1 GCA_031267345.1 Zoogloeaceae bacterium | reverse complement strand
GTGTGCTCTTCCGATCTGGGAAGTTCGTCTTCGGGAAGTTCGTCTTCGGGAAGTTCGTCTTCGGGAAGTTCATCTTCGGGAAGTTCATCTTCGGGAAGTTCATCTTCGGGAAGTTCATCTTCGGGAAGTTCATCTTCGGGAAGTTCATCTATGGGCGTTTCGTCTGTAACGTCGATAACGGTAGGTACAAGGTCATCAGCATCAGGGTCGAATTCCGTGGCATCGTCAGAAGGTATGCCAAGCGCCTTCAATAACGCATCTTTCATGGCGTCATATATTTCAAGCGCGCCATCTTTTATGCCCTCGAGCGCATTAATGGCGGCTTCAAGAGCACTTTTCGGAACATCATAAAAAACCGTCTTGGCGATAAATGCGGCAAGTATTGCGGCAGCGATGGTGGCGTCACGAGACGACAGATTCTCACCTGTTAAAAGACCAGTAACATCCCCGATCAGCTTCAGGTCGGCTTGGAGTATATCATTGACGTTCTGGGCTTCTTTGTATGACCAATCATGATTACGACATGCATTATCAACCTTGCTGGTCGCCGGTACAGAGAAATCGCCATTTTCTCCAAGTACACCACCAGTATAACCAGGGCCACAATAATTGGTGCCGACAATACCGAACTGCGTCAGTGTGCTGCCCGGAACAAAAAGAATGAAATCCATGATGCGCTCCTTTTAAACAGAAAGATTACTGAACTTTGGGTTTTTCAATTAAACGTCGAAAGACGATTTCACCCCCTACAACATCATCAATGAAGATTTCTCCCGTATCGGAAGCAACCTGAACCCAGCTTCTAATGGTTGTCTCGCGCGTCATGATGCAGCTATTTCCTTGCGCATCGCAGCGATAAACAAACCAGAGAAAATTACCGCCGCTGGGTCGGTTTTTTGCTGCCTTGAAGTAAATGTTTCCGGCAGCATCCTTATCTCCGAAGTAGATCATAAAAAAGCCATTGCTCTGGTCGACATCAACAGGACGAAGCTGTAGCGTTGTCTTATTCAGGACATAAAGACCTTCTTCAAAAACTGGTTTGCCAAGGAAACCATGTACCGAAAACATGATTTCAGCGCCATTATCATAGCCCTTGTCGACCTGATGCATATTATCAGGAGTCAGGCGCGTTTCCTGATTTTCGACCAGATCGTAGGCATAGAGAGCATAGTCACTGGCGAGTGTTTTCCCATTTTCCCGTTTTTTTCCCTTGAAGTAATAGACTGTTTTGCCATCTGCAGAAAAGAAAGGGAAAATATTGACACCGGACGTCGCCGCCAGTTTATGATATCGCCAATCGCGCGGATCAATGAGAATGATTTCCTGCTCACCGACTTGATATTTGTTCTCGCGAATGGCGGTGGAGATAGCAACTACCTGTTTTCCGTCAGGCGACCAGTTAGGCATTCCCCAAGTACGACCTGCTTCTGTGGGGATCTTGCTGATTTGCCCGTTCTTCAAATCGAGTAACTGCAATCCGTCGGAAAATTTCTTTCTGCCAACCAAAATGCGCGTACCATCAGGCGAAACAGAAAATGAATTAAGTTTTCCTGTCATTCCTGTTATAAAAACTGTTTCTTCAAACTCCATTGCCTTGCTCTCCAATGACCAACAAACCATTATCAAAAGAATGGAAAAACCAGCGGTTTTTAATCGCCATAATTCAGGTATCCAATTGAATATCATCTTTCGCCTCGCAAGTTATCCGATTGCCAGAAACACGCGCACACCCCAAAACCGGGCGCATACACTCATTTCCATGCCATACAAGGTAAGTTGCTTTCCTCCATACACATAACCAACCTTCCATCGTGAAGCAACCGTCAAGGCGCCAAATCCAGGAAAGCCCGTTTTTCAGCACCGCTGCAAACCGTATCGGGTTTGCGTCTGCGACCATCTCAATCATCATACGCTTCCCCGCCTTCGGCAGGCTACAGGCGAGTGGACAACGTCAACAAATATGATCCCAAACGCGATTTGTGACGATACTAGACATGATTTTTACCGTTGTCAATGTACTATGCGGGGAATCATCCCCTTGTCAATGACACTTGGGATGTATTTTCGGCAGGAATGCGGCGAACGGCACAGAGGCAAGCCTCACGCCACATTGCGCTTCATGGCGTAGTCTCCTCCATCATTCACCGTTTCGTCCATGAGCGCGGCAGGCTGCGCCGAATGAAGCGAAGTCCGGTGAAGCGCCCATGTGTCTGTATCTGCTCAATTCGGGACGAACACACAAAGAGAGAGGTTCGCCCGGAAATATCCAGTTGGCCTGTGGGCTTTTGTGGGAAAGGTTCCGTCAACGATTGTCCGTTTTTGTGGCGGAAGCGGGCAAAGGCGTGCGGGAAAACGCTTCAATGGGCTGCAACCGTTTTTTGCGGCCAGGCGCAGAGATCGGCGATCACGCAGGCGGCGCAGTCCGGTTTTCTTGCCTTGCAGACATAGCGACCATGCAGGATCAGCCAGTGGTGGGCGTTCTGGCGGTATGCGGGGGGCGTGGTTTGCGTGAGGCGGTCTTCCACGGCGCGCACGTCCTTGCCGGGGGCCAGACCCGTGCGGTTGGCGACGCGGAAGATGTGCGTATCGACGGCGATAGTGGGCTGTCCGAAGGCGGTGTTCAGCACCACATTGGCGGTCTTGCGGCCTACGCCGGGCAAGGCTTCCAGTTCCGCGCGCGTTTTTGGCGTTTCGCCCGCGTGGCGCTCTAGCAGCAGACGGCAGGTCGCAATGAGGTTTCTGGCCTTGACGCGGTACAGCCCGATGCTTTTGATGTAAGGCGTCAAACCCGCCTCGCCCAGAGCCAGCAAGCTCTCCGGCGTCGGCGCGACGGGAAAAAGTTGGCGCGTGGCCTTGTTTACGCTTACATCCGTCGCCTGCGCGGAAAGCATCACCGCCACCAACAACTGAAACGGCGTTTGATAGTCGAGTTCCGTCTTTGGCGCGGGATTGGCGGATTGGAGACGCTCGTAAATCGCGTGGCGCTTCTGATCGTTCATCGTAAAACCAACTCTGGTTGAAACTCCGCCCTTCAGGGTGGTGGGAGCCGACCCCTGCCTGAAGGCAGGGGTTTCAGGCGACCGTTTTGGGGAGGGGAGAGAAACCCCTTCCAAAACACGTTAGACCGACAGGCCTGATCAGAAGACAGAGGACAGAAGACAGAGGACAGTCGATCAGCGAAGGCTTCGCCTTCGTTCGTTTTACAAACGGCGCGTAGCGCCGCAAACCTTCTGTCTTCTGTCTTCTGTCCTCTGTCTTCTGATCTGAAGGCCTGTCGCTAATTTCTTGCTGCTTTTTCCGCGGCATAGCCGTTGACCGCCTTGTTTCCGGTCTTCCGCCTTCCGGCGACGGACAAGTCCAGCCAGTTTTTTCCGGCAATCAGGCAACCGAGCAGGATAAATGCGCCAGGGGGCAGCAAGGCCAGGAGAAAACCCGGATACGCCTCCGGCAAAACCTGCAATGCCTTTGCGCCGGGAATGACCATTTCAATGCCGGAAAACAGGGCGCCATTGCCAATCAGTTCGCGCAGCGCGCCCAGAAGCGCCAGCGACCACAGCATGCCGACCCCCATGAAAACGCCGTCGAACATGGATTCCAGCGGCGGTTGCTTGCCCGCGAAGGCTTCGACGCGCGCGAGCACGATGCAGTTGGTGGTGATCAGCGGGATGAAGATGCCCAAAATCACGTACAGCTCGTGGAACCAGGCGTTGAACAGCAGATCGACGATCGTGACCAATGCGGCAACGATGAGGATGAACACCGGAATGCGGATTTCATGCGGAATCAACCGCCTGAGCGAGGACACGGCGACATTGGACAGCGCCATGACAATCAGGGTGGCGAGCGAAAGCATCACGGCATTGACGATGCTGGTGGAAATGGCGAGCAAGGGGCACAGGCCCAGGATTTGCGCGAAGCTGGTGTTCTGCTTCCAGACGCCGTTCCAGGCAATGGCGCGGAAAGTTGCGTGGTTCATCATGGCGCGGTCTCCCGGAAGAGTTCATCCCGATGGGCGACGACAAATTGCATCGCGCGGTGTACGGCCTTGATGACGGCGCGCGGCGAAACGGTTGCGCCGACACGGTAGTAAAAACGTCCCTTGTCCTTTTTCACTTTCCATTCCTCATCCGGCACACCGGGGTAGTCGAGTCTATCGAATTGCAATATCCAGGGATATTGTTTGTCCTTGTCTTTTTTCAGGTCGATGTAGTCGCCCAGTCCCGGCGTTTCCTTGTGGGCGACAACGCGCACGCCGGTAATCACACCCTGCTGCGTGACGCCAAGAATCAGGCGGATTTCGTCGGCATAGCCATCCGGCGCGACGGCTTCGATCACCAGCGCGACCGGCTGTCCGTTCCTGCGGGCGCGATAGACGCTGCTTTCGGCGTTCAGTCCCAGTTCGGGCGTGGGCGGCAGCACGAGGGTGTCGGCGAGCAGGTCGTTGTCGTAAGGATAGCTCTGCGCGGGCAGGACTTCGTTGATGAATTTCATCTTTTCCGCCGCCAGCGAGGCTTCAATCGCCGGAAGCGTCCATTTCTGCGCCAGCGCCAGCAGACCGGTAAACACCAGGGTGAAGGCCAGCAACACGCCCGCCATTTTCAGGGCGCTCATGGCGGCGCTGGCGGTTTTTGGGCGGACGGGGGCGTTCATCGCGCATCGCTCCCGCGCGCGCGGCGACCGAAGACGGTCGGCTGGGTGTAGCGGTCGATCAGCGGCGCGCAGATGTTCATGATCAATACGGCAAAGGCGATGCCGTCGGGGAAGACGCCAAAGACGCGGATCAGGTAGGCGAGCAGACCCGCGCCGCAACCGAAAATCAGGCGACCGCGCGGCGTCGAGCAGCCGGAGACCGGATCGGTGGCGATGAAGAACGCGCCCAGCATCGCGCCGCCGGAAAAGAGGTGAAACAGCGGGTCGGAAAAGCGACCGGGGTCGATCAGCCAGCAGAGCGCGGAAATCACCGCCATGCTGACAATGAAGGCAAACGGCGTGTGCCAGGTGATGACGCCCATCGCCAGCAGGAACGCGCCGCCGCAAAGATAGGTCATGGTCACCCATTCCCAGCCGCGCCCGGCGAAAGTGCCGTAGAGATTCTGGCTCGTCAGCAGTTCCTGGATGTTGGTGTCGGCGTTGGTTTTCAGCGCCGTCTTGATGGCGTCCAGCGGCGTGGCGGCAGTCAGCGCGTCGATGCGCGGGGCGAAGCCGAAAATGATTTCCAGTTGTTGCTCGAAAGGCAGGGACAACCCTTGCGCCGGCCACTGCGACATCAGGGCGGGAAAAGCGATGATGCAGGCTGCAAAGGCGATCATCGCCGGATTGAAGGGATTCTGCCCCAGGCCGCCATAAAGATGCTTGGTGATGACAATGGCGAAAAATACGCCGATTACGGTCAGCCACCAGGGCGAGAGCGGCGGAAAGGTGAGCGCGATCAGCCAGGCCGTCACCAGCGCGGAATGATCGCCAAGAAAACGGCGCACGGGCAGGGCGCGTATTTTCAGCATTACGGCTTCAAAAAACAGCGCGGCAACGCTGGCCAGACAAATCTGCGCCAGCACGGCAGGGCCGATCAGCGCGGTATAAATCGCAATGCCGGGCGCCAGCGCCACGCAAACCAGCCGCATGATGCGGGGAATGCTGTTGGGGTCACGAAGATGGGGAGAACTGGTCATCGAAAATCCATGGAAATTTTATGAAAAAGCCGCCTTGAATCGTTCCGCCAGGGCTTTGAGGCGTTTGTCCTGTGTCTGCAAGCGGGCGCCAGGCGTCCTGCGCGTGGATGCGGGCAGGCTCATGTCCATCCATCCGCAACCTGAACCATGCGGTTTGTCGTCAATGGTGGCGGAAAGTCGCATGGGGCCTCCTTTTCAGGCGTGATCGGGGTCGGATTTCATTGTCGCGTCTTGCGTCGTCGCAAGGGGCGTCGTTGCTGTTTCAGCCTGTTTCGCCGCCTGCGCCGCAGCGGCCTTGGCCAATTTTTCGGCTTTTTCCGCCTTTTCCCGTTCGGCGCGGAACTGGCGGAATTCAAAGCGGGACCTGGCGCTGTCGGCCATTTTTTGTTCTCTGGCGGCGGCGGCGAGTTCGCCTTTGGCGAAGCGGAAATAATGCACCAGCGGAATGGACGCCGGACAGACATAGGCGCAGCAGCCGCATTCGACGCACTCGGCCAGCGCGTAGTCCGCCGCCTTGGCAAAGTCGCGGGCGCGGCTCCACCAGTAGAGTTCAAACGGCTGCAAACCCTGCGGACACGCCTGGGCGCAGGCAGTGCAGCGGATGCAGGGCGATTCCGGCGGGCGCGGCGGGAAAAGCCGGGGCGAACGGGCAATCAGGCAATTGCTGCCCTTGGTAATCGGCGCGTCGGTCAGCGGCAGGGAAAGCCCCATCATCGGGCCGCCGACGATCAGGCCATCGGTGTCGGAAAGCGGTTCGGAAAGCTGCAACAGCGCGTCCATGCTCATGCCGATGGGCGCTTCCCAGTTTTTCGGCGCGCGCACATTGCCGCTCACCGTGACCACGCGCCGCACGACCGGTTCGCCGTGCGCCACCGCCCGCCAGACGCTCTGCACGGTGGCGACGTTGAAGCATTGCACGCCCAGCGCGGTGGGCAGCACGTTGAACGGCGCGTGTTTGCCGGTCAGGGCGTAAACCAGTTGGCGCAGACTGCCCGCCGGATAACGGGTGGGCAGGGTGATGACAATAAAATCTTCATGCTGTTCGCTGATCGCGCCGCGCAGGGCGCGGATGGCTTCCGGTTTGTTGTTTTCAATGGCGAACAAGGTTTGTCGCGCGCCCGTGAGATCGCGCAGCAGGGCGGCGCCGGAAACGATTTCGGCGGCGCATTCGCGCATCAGCCGATCATCGCAGGTGATGTAGGGTTCGCATTCCGCGCCGTTGATGATCAGTTCTTCTATCTGCGCGTTGGCGTCCAGTTTGACGTGACTGGGAAAGACCGCGCCGCCCAGACCCACCACGCCGCTTTGCTGTAAATACTGTCGCACGGCCTGCGGCGCGAGCTTTTGCCAGTCCAGCGGTTGCCGTTCCCGCCATTCATCCCGTCCGTCCGCCTCAATGACGATGGCGGGCGCGGCAAGGCCGGAGGGATGCGCCAGCGGATAATGGCCGATGTCCGCCACCTTGCCGGATGTCGGCGCGTGCAGGCTGGCGGAAACCCACTGCTCCGCCGCCGCGATGACCTGGCCTTTTTTCACCCGATCGCCCACACGAACTACAGGCAGCGGCGCGACGCCGGCGCTTTGCCGCAAAGGCAGCACCAGACGCTCCGGCAAGGGCGCGGACGCAATGGGCGCTTTCGCCGAAGCCTCCTTGTGCGGCTCCGGCTTGACGCCGCCGGGGAAGGGAAACAGGGTTCTCAACATGCCGCCATCTCTTCCACGCACTGTCTTCTGTCCTCTATCCCCGGTCTTCTGATCTCCGGCCAACGCCAGGTTTCCGGCGTTTCCGGCAGCGCGCGCAGGTCGATACATTCGACCGGACAGGGTTTGAGGCACAGCTCGCAGCCGGTGCACAAGGATTCCACCACTGTGTGCATCTGCCGCGCCGCGCCGACAATGGCGTCGACCGGACAAGCCTGGATGCACAGGGTGCAGCCGATGCAGCGATCTTCGACGATAACCGCGACCACACGCTTTTTTTCGGTTTCGACTTCGCACGCCAGCGGCACGTAATCGCGCCCCAGCAGTTCGGCGAGCTTACGCGCTCCTTCGTCGCCGCCAGGCGTACAAAGATTGATTTCCGCCGCGCCGCTGGCGATGGCTTCCGCATAGGGCTTGCAGCCGGGAAAGCCGCATTGTCCGCACTGGGTTTGCGGCAGGATGGCGTTGATCTTGTCCGTGACGGGATTGCCTTCGACTTTGAAGCGAATGGCGGCGTAACCAAGCGCCGCGCCCAGAAGCAGCGCGCCCAGCGCCATGACGGCAATGGCGGTCAGGATGTCCATGCGTCAGCGATCCAGTCCGGCAAAGCCCATGAAAGCCAGGCTCATCAGCCCTGCCGTGATCATGGCGATCGCCACGCCCTTGAAAGGTTGCGGCACATCCGCCGTATCCACCCGTTCGCGGATGCCGGCGAACAGCACCAGCACCAGCGAAAAACCGATGGCGCTGCCCGCGCCGAAAATGAGCGATTCGAGAAAGCCGTAGCGATGCGAAATGTTGATGAGCGGTACGCCCAGCACCGCGCAATTGGTGGTAATCAGCGGCAGGTAAATCCCCAACACCTGCTGTAACAAGGGCGAGGTTTTGGCGATGACCATTTCCGTCAATTGCACAATGGCGGCGATGGTGACGATGAAAGAGATCGTCCGCAGGTATTCCAGTCCGGCGGGGATGAGCAGATAGTGGTCGATAATGAAGCTCGCGCCAGTCGTCAGCGTCAGCACAAAGGTGGTCGCCGCGCCCATGCCGTAAGCCGTTTCCAGCTTTTTGGAAACGCCCATGAACGGACACAGCCCCAGTATCCGCACCAGCACCACGTTATTGACCAGCACCGCGCCAATGAGCAGAAAAAGATAGGAAGTCATGCGGATAAAATGTCCGGATAAAGGTCAGGAAGTTGACCGTTTGGCGGTCTGCACGGCGGCGGCGACTTCGTGAATCAGCGTCGGGCCGCGATAAATGAAGCCGGTAAAGAGTTGCACCAGACTTGCGCCCGCCGCCATTTTCGCGCGCGCGTCCTCGCCTTTCAGGATGCCGCCTACGCCGATGAGGGGAATTTCATTTTGCAAGGCGTGCGCCAGCTTGCCCAATACCGTGGTGGCAAGCCGAAACTCCGGCGCGCCGGAAAGCCCGCCCGTCTCGTCGCCGTGACGCAACTTTTCCACGCCCGCGCGCGCGACGGTGGTGTTGGCGGCGATTACCGCGTCCACGCGATGCCGCCGCACGGCGTCCGCGATGTCGGTGAGGGTCGCGTCCTCCATGTCCGGCGCAATCTTCAAGGCCAGCGGCACGTAACGCCCATGCTGGTCGGCAAGCCGCGTCTGCGCCGCCTTGAGTTGCCGGAGCAGATCATCCAGCGCCGCTTCCTTTTGCAGTTCGCGCAGGTTTTGGGTGTTCGGACTGGAAATGTTGAGGGTGACATAATGGGCGACGGCATAGGCCTTTTCCAGACAGAACAGGTAATCTTCCGCCGCTTTTTCCAGTGGCGTATCGGCGTTCTTACCGATATTGACGCCGACGACGCCGCCGTTTTTGCCGATCCCGCGCGCGAAATCCGAATCCTTGAGATTGGCGACCAGCGCCTCGACGCCCTTGTTGTTGAACCCCATGCGATTGATGATGGCCTGCGCTTCCGGCAGCCGGAACAGGCGCGGTTTGGGATTCCCCGGTTGCGGACGCGGCGTCACCGTGCCCACCTCGATATGTCCGAACCCTAGCGCCGCCAGCGCGTCGACATGCGCCCCGTTCTTGTCCAGTCCCGCCGCCAGTCCGACGCGGTTGGGGAAGGTTATGCCCATGACGTTTGCCGGATCCGCCACGCGCGCCTGCGCCAGCAGTCCGGACAGACCACAGGCGCGCAGAAAGGAAAGACCCGTCAGCCCCAGGTTATGGGCTTTCTCGGCATCCAGAAGAAACAGGGCGCGACGCAGGAACGTGTAGATCATGATGGGGCGGGATTCTACACGACAGAGCGCCAGTCATGAACAGTGAAGAATCATGTTGGCGGCAAAATCCGCGTGGCATTACTGCCCTGTCGAATGCGGACGGCGCGGTGGTTCTGTTTCGGCGGCGGCGGGGTATTCGCGCCGGAAGCCGATTCGCGTGGAAAATGATTCTGTCGCGTTTTGCAGGGTTATGAATTCGCCCGACTGCGCCTGGATGCTGAACGGGTGTCAGGGGGTGGAAAGGGGGCAATCGATGGCAGGCGAGGGCGGGGTGATTCGGATGCCGTTTGCGAGAATGTCGGAGCGGGGGTTTTGCGGAGGCGCAAACTGAACGGAATTTGCCAGGACAGCCGCGAACAGGGCTTCCGGCGCGGTGACGCAACCGGACGCAAGCCGCCCGGCGCGCTCCCAATATCCCTTGCCGGTTTCCTGCCAGACGGTTCCTGAATGACTGTAGTCAGAGCTATCGCTATAGCGGAAAGGCTTGGCGTAACTATGTTTTGTAAGCGGAACATAGCTTTCCACCTCGTTTTTCTCAAAGCGGACTTTCCAGATAATGCAGATTGGTTCCGCGCCCTGCGGAACGCGGCAATCATCGGGCAGTACGTGAGGGTATTCGGCGAAAAACTCGACAAGTCCGGGGGGCGGCGCTTCCGCGCCGGGGAAGACTTGCAGCGAGCGCAATACGTCGGAGACAGATTGCTGCTGGAGATCATTCCGGATTCTGTGGGCGCGTTTCCCGTCAAGCGCAGATCGCGCGTACTGCGCAACCAGATTATCCGTTGGATTTCCGCTTCGCGTCGCCAGTTCGCGTAGCGCGTTTTCTCCGTAAATACCACCTTTCTCTTGAAGAAAGTCGATCACGTTTTCTGAAAAGTCGATCACGCTTGCTGTGAAATGGTCATCCTCAATTGCTTCTCCCCTCTGTAGTTGCAGTTGACGCAATTGGCTGGAGACGCTGATCCGGCGCGGGTCGGCAATGCCGGAGAGCATCAGCAAAATGCCAACGACAAGGGCGATCGTTGCGACGAGATGGGTTCCGGAAAGGAGTGTTTTCCCGCGTGGGCATGGCCGCAGCAACTCGCGCGCCGAATGCGCGGCATAGCCCAAAACAAAAATGGCGATGACGCCAGTGGTAAACAGACCCCAGACGCGTATCGGCGTGAAGCCATGCGCTTCAATGCGGACGCCAAGACCGTAGAGGGCGACGAGGAGCATGGGAATGGCGGCAAGCCAGCAGAGGGCGGTGAGAACGCGCAGCCACTTCTCGTTCCGTTCTTCCGTGCCGCAGCGGCAGTGGAGATTGAAGAAAAAAATCAGCAACGCGATGAACCAGAGCAGAATGGTCACCGCCCGGTGCGTTTTCAGCAGCGCCCCGATGCCCGTAACCCAGGAGGCGACAAACAGGATGCCGACTGCGGCGATAATCGGGTAAATCCAGCCGCAAAGCTGCATGAAGCGAGTAAAAATCGTGTGCATCATTGAGTCATCGCGCCGGTCGCGCGCGACGGCAAGCGCAAAAATGAGGCTGCTGGCGATAATGGCGACCTCCCGCTTGAACACCAGTTCATTCAGCCATTCCGCACCCACGAGCACGAACAGACTGGCCGAACTTGCAATGACCATCCAGCAGAGTCCCAATATCAATCCGGCCTGCGCCAGCGCGCCAAAAGTTTGCAGCGCGGCGGCGACCCATCGCTGGTATCGCGCTTCCCATGTTGTGGCGCTGACGGCAACCGCAGGGATACCGACGAAAACAGCCAGCGCGAGAATAAAACTCAACAGGAAGCAATCGCCATAAACCTGGCTTCCCGAGCGGGAGATTTCGCGCACCGTCGCGCCCTGATGAATACCGACGGCGAGGATAATCGCCGTCGTCAGACCCAGTATCCAGAGGCGGCGACGCAAATGGGCGGCCTGACTGCAATAAAACGCCAGCGGGATCAGGACGGCGACCATGAAGAGCGAGAAAAACAGGACAGGATGCGCTGCCGCTGAATTTTTGTTCAGGGCGGCCAGCAGCAATCCCTGAACCAGCCCGACAGCAAAATAAATGAAGAAAGCACTGATTTCCTGGGTGGCGGACAGCAGTGTCGGCGTATCGGGCGGGGTGTCTTCGATTGGGCGCATGATGGGCGGCTCCGCAGTTTGAGGCGATGGGACGAATGCTAACCGTTGTCGGTGAAGGGAATGTGAAGTGAATATGAAGCGAAAGTGGAGCAAATCGGCGGCTTCATTCTTTACCGACACCCTCCCTGTCCGGCGGGAATTCGCGCGGACTCCGGCAGACAAAAGAGGCGCGGTTCGGGATTTCCCGGTTGTGGATGCGGCGTTGGCCGTTTTCAACGCCTACGCCGGATTCGGGCAGTCGATGAATTCGCAATCCAGATCAGTGGCGCTTTGCAGCCAGGCGGCGAGCGCCTGGGGGCCGAAACGTTCGCTGGCGTGGTGACCACAGGCCAGGTAGGCGATGTGGCTTTCCTGCGCCACATGTGGCGTTTGTTCGGAAATTTCGCCGGAGAGATAGGCGTCGATGCCGGTCGTTTCCGCCAGCGCCAGCGCGTCTTCAATGTAGCCTTGCGCGCCGCCGGAGCACCAGGCGATGCGCTGGACGCGGCGATCCTCCGCGCCGATGACCAGCGGCGGACGTTTGAGCGTGGCGGTCAGCCGCGCGGCCAGTTCCGCGAGGCGGCAGGGTTCCGGCAGTTCGCCCCAAAATCCCATGTCCTGCCGCCCGAAGCGTCCGCAGACGCGCCAGCCCATTGCCTTGGCCCATTGGGCGTTGTTGCCCAGTTCGGGATGCGCATCCAGTGGCAGGTGGTAGGCGAAAAGATTGAGATCGTGGGCGATGAGCGTGGCGACGCGCTGGCGGCGATAGCCGACGAGGCAGGGATTTTCGCCCTTCCAGAAAAAGCCGTGATG
>JAIRZG010000188.1 GCA_031267345.1 Zoogloeaceae bacterium | reverse complement strand
GTGTGCTCTTCCGATCTTATCCCCTTATTCACTTTCGTGGATACGCCGGGCGCTTATCCGGGCATCGACGCCGAGGAGCGCGGGCAGTCGGAAGCCATCGGGCGCAACCTTTATGAAATGGCGACGCTGAAAACGCCGATCATCGTCAGCATCATCGGCGAAGGCGGTTCCGGCGGCGCGTTGGCGATTGCGGTGGGCGATGCGACCCTGATGTTGCAAAACTCGACTTACGCGGTTATTTCCCCGGAAGGCTGCGCTTCCATCCTCTGGAAAAGCGCCGAAAAAGCCGCTGACGCCGCCGAAATCATGGGCATTACCGCGCAACGCCTGAAAACATTGGGGCTGATTGACAAAATCGTGCACGAACCCACGGGCGGCGCGCATCGCGATCCGGTCGCCATGTCCATCGCCCTGAAAAAAGCCTTGCAGGAAGTCCTCAAACCGCTCCTGACCCTTTCCGCGCACGACCTTCTGGATGCCCGTTTCGGGCGTCTCATGGCCTATGGCCGCTTCAGGGAATCCGCCTGATCCGGTCGCGCAGCTTGCCGCGCAGCTTGCCGCCTGTCTTGACGCGGCCCTGCCGGACGATGTTCCACTCTGGGTAGGCTTTTCGGGCGGGCGTGATTCCGTTGTGCTGCTCGATCTCGCCAACGCCTTGATGCCGGGGCGTGTGCAGGCCATCCATGTGCAGCATGGCTTGTCGCCCCATGCGGACGCTTGGGCGGATTTTTGCGCGACCTTTTGCCGCGCGCGGGAAATTCCCCTGATGCTGAAAAGCGTAACGGTGGCGCGTGACGGCAAGGAAGGGCTGGAAGCCGCCGCCCGACAGGCGCGTTATCAGGCGTTTCGGGAAAGCGGCGCAACGGTTCTGGCCCTGGCGCATCATCAGCGCGATCAGGCGGAAACCCTGCTGTTCAATCTTTGCCGGGGCGCGGGCATCGCGGGCGCGGCAGCCATGCCGAAGGCGCGGCGCGTGGGGGAATTGACCCTGTTGCGTCCGCTGTTGAACAGCAGCGCCGCCGCTCTTGCCGCGTACGCGAAAGCGCGCGCGCTGGCATGGATAGAGGATGAGAGCAACGCGGAGGAACGACACACGCGCAATTTTTTGCGGCATCGCATCCTGCCTGGACTGGCGGCGCGTTTTCCCGCGCTGGAGGCTACCCTCGCTCGCGCCGCCGGACATTTCGGCGACGCGCAAAAACTGCTGCGCGAACAGGCGATGGAAGATGACGCCGCCCTTGCCGGACGCCTGTCTTCGCTGCGTCTGCTTTCTTTGGAGCGACAGGCCAACTGGCTGCGCTACTGGCTGCGGCAACAGGGTTGGCGCGCGCCGGATGCCGCCGTGCTGGATGAAGTCTTGCGTCAGCTTGTCCGCGTTGTCGAGCGGAGGGATTCGCGTTTTGAATTCAGATTCAAGGAAGGTCGTCTGCGCCTCTGGCAAGGCCGCCTGTACGCAACGCCGCGCCCTGCCCCGCCGGAAACGGCGGAACGGCTCTGGGATACGCAAACGCCCTGCGTCTGGTCGGGGCGGCGTCTGCGTCTCGAACCCTGCTGCGGCGCGGGTCTGAACGCGGCCTTGCTGACCGGAGGAAAACCCCTGATCCTGCGCCCGCGCCGGGGCGGAGAAGTCTTGCAGGTTCACCCGCGCGGCCCGCATCGCAGCCTGAAAAACCTGCTGCGCGAAGCCGGAATCCCCCCCTGGGAACGTCCGCGCCTGCCGCTGCTCTACCACGAGGATAAAACCCTCATCGCCTGTCCCGGCGTTGCCATCGCCGCCGCTTGGCAATGCCCGCCGGATCAGCGCGGATGGCGGGTGCGCTGGGATCAGGAGACGGAGGATAGAGGGCGGTATGCAGCGCCAGCGAAATTACATGAACAAGAGCGATAAGCCGTTATATACTTCACACATTGACCGGAGGATTGCCAAATGACTACCACGACCACCCAAAACCGCCTCTTGCCGCGTAGCTACATGCCCGAAGAAGACAAGGTAGGCATGACCCAAAACGCCATTTATCTTTGCGAATCTGCTGATGCAAAAAAAGCTGGAGACGAAGAAGCGTCATGGGCATGGCTGGCGCTGGCAAAACTGCCCGAATCTGCAAGCTACATCCTCAAAGAAATGTGCGGTGAAGAATTCCTGAAGGCTAAAGGCTTCAATATATGACATACAATAAAATTCTTTCTTTGTCACAAGGACTTGCCTCTATAAAAAGTATAGCGACTGAACAAAAGTCAACGCAACTTGCACAGCGGAACGTCGAATTTCAACAAAATATACTGTCCGACCTGAAAGCCATCGGAAAATCCGGCAATCTGGAAGCCATCATTGCCGCTGAAAAAGGCATTGTCAAGTTTGAACTCAAGGAATATGCCAATAGTAAAAATATGGCGTCCAGTCTGGAAACCGCGCAAGAAGAACTGGAAGTGATCGAGACAAACATTGCTCTGGTGGGTGATCCCAAAAAATACAAAGGAATAGCCGCTTCCATTGGACAGCGTAAACTGCGCGACGCCAATGACCTACCGCTGGACGGCGCAAGAATTGCTTTCCGTTCGCATAATGCTCGTCTGGGAAACTACGACAAGGCAAGGTCGGACGATCACGAAAAAGCCATCATTCAGGCGAGGCAGCAGAACATCCGAATCGCCGAAAAATTCTACATCGGGCGGCAGGAGAAGGCGCT
>JAIRZG010000197.1 GCA_031267345.1 Zoogloeaceae bacterium | reverse complement strand
GGCTGGCGAAGTACAGCACATCCGCAAGCGAGAAGGGATCGTCGTTATATTTGTTGCGGCTGGTCTTGTGGCGGTTGCAGACGTGGATGGCGTCGAGGATGTGTCTGGGCAGACCGAGCGCCGCCAGCAGGTTTTCGCCGATGCTCTCGTGCCAACCGCCGAGCAAATCCAGCACCGCCTCATGATTGTCCTGATATTCCGCGTAATCCGCCACGCGGGAAAGCAGATAAAAGACGCCGATATTTTGCACCATGCCCGCCAGCATGGCTTCGTCGTAATTGACGCGCCCGACGCGCCGCGCGAGAACGCGACCAATGGCGGCGACATGCAGGGAATGTTCCCAGGTCTTCTGGGCAATATCCTCATAACCGCTGAGATTGCGCGCGCGCAGCATCTGCTCCATCGCCACGCTCAACGAGGTGGCGCGCACGGTTTCAAAGCCGACGCGCTGAATGGCCAGACGGACATCGGTCACGGAACCGCCAGCGCGATAGACAACGGAATTGGCGAGACGCAACAGCTTGGCGGCGATGAGCGGCTCGACATTGACGACCTGCGTTACCTTGTCGATGGAAACCAGCGGGTCTTTCAGGATATTGCGCACGGAAAGGCTGGCGTCCAGACAGGTCGGGAAATTGGCGTCAGCCGACAAATCCTGGGTAATGTCTTCCAGAATGTGAAAATGCCGGCTGGAATTGGCGGGATCGCTCATGGTGCTGTGTTCTCGTTGGAGGGTTATGCGTCGGGTTTGCGTCCCAGTCCGCCCAACAGCGCCGCAATCGGCTTTTGCGGACGGTGGCGCAGGTACGGCGCGGGCGCGCTTGGGGCATCCGGCGTTGCGGGCGGATCGCCGCTCGGCTCATAGGGTTTGGAAAAGTCAAAGCCATCCGGCGCGATCACGCGACGGGAAGGCATACGCTCCGGGCGGGTGGCTTTGGGACGCTCCGCTTCCACCACCGGCCTTTTGGACGCGCGTTTCTGATCGGCAGTCATTTCCGGCTCGAAATCGGGCAGGAGGATGCGTTCGACGGGTTTTTTGAGCAGCTTTTCAATGTCCTTGAGATAATCCGCTTCGTGCGTCGCCACCAGCGAAATCGCCTTGCCCTGTTTGCCTGCGCGTCCGGTGCGTCCAATGCGATGTATATAATCCTCCGGCACGTGCGGCAGTTCGTAGTTGATGACATACGGCAATTCTTCGATGTCCAGCCCGCGCGCCGCCACATCGGTGGCGACCAGCACGGCGACTTGTCCGGATTTGAAGGCGTCCAGCGCCTTGATGCGCTCGTGCTGGCTTTTGTCGCCGTGAATGGCGTCCGCCTCGATACCGGCGCGTTGCAGTTCGCGCGCCAGCCGCGAGCAGCCTTGCCGGGTACGGGTAAAGACGATGCTCTGGTTGATTTCGCCGGATTTCAACAAGTGGATGAGCAGGGCGCGTTTGTCCTGTTCGGCGACCAGGTAGACGCGGTGCAAAATGGTTTCCGAGACCTGATTGCGACGGGCGACCTCCACCAGAACCGGCGTTTTCAGCATGACATCCGCCAAGCGCTTGATTTCATCGGAGAAGGTGGCGGAAAACAACAGGCTTTGGCGCTGGACGGGCAGCAGGTTGAGGATGCGCTTGATGTCGGGAATGAAGCCCATGTCCAGCATCCGGTCGGCTTCGTCCAGCACCAGCGTCTGCACGGCGTTGAAGTGCACGCTTTTTTGCTCCACATGGTCGAGTAACCGCCCCGGCGTGGCGACCAGAATTTCCACGCCGCGTTTCAGTTCGGCGGTCTGTGGCTTGATGTCGACGCCGCCAAAGGCGCACATGGCGCGCAACGGCGTGTGTTTGCCGTAAGTCTTGACCGCCTCGAACACCTGCAAGGCCAGTTCCCGCGTTGGCGCGAGAATCAGGGCGCGCACCGGATGGCGGGCGGGTGAGGGACTGGAACTCGCCAGCGGCAACAGGCGTTGCAAAATGGGCAGGGCAAAGGCGGCGGTCTTGCCGGTTCCGGTCTGCGCGCCGCCCATGATGTCCTTGCCCGCCAGCACCAGCGGAATGGCCTTGACCTGAATGGGCGTGGGCGTGGTGTAGCCGGAATCGATCACGGCGCGCAAAAGTTCCGGCGCGAGACCAAGGTCGTCAAAGGCGGGAGCGGGAGAAACCGGCGCGGCGGCGGTATCTGGCGGAGGGGCGGCGTGTGCGGGGGACATGGAGAAATTTTCAGGGTAGGTTGTTGCGGCGCATGGAAAACGGGCGCGACTTACGGTTGGGCAGGTGGCGTGGGTGGCGTAGCGACAGGCGACGGCGCTTCCGGCAACGTGGGAATGGCGGGCGGCGCGGCGGGCAGCGTTACAGCGACGGCGGGTTTGGGGATGGGCGTGGGTGTGGGCGCAGGAGGCGTTACACGAGCGCTGGGCGCGGCGGTGTCTTCCTGTTGCGGCGCGGTGTCCGGCGTTTCCGCGTCTTCTGTCGGCGGCGCTTTTTTCTTTTTCCTGCCGCTTTCTGGCGGTGGCGGCGGCGGCAACAGGGGCGCAACGGTCTCCATGTTGTTTTCCCGCATGTAGGCGTCCATCTCGCGCCAGCCCTCAAAAACCGCTTCCTTGGGCACCCAGGTATAGATGGCGTAACAGTCTTCTATGGCGCGACCCGATTGGCGACACCCGCCGCCGACCGCACTGCCTTCGGCTTCCAGCCGGGCGGATTTTTTGGCCGGGTCTTCCAGTCCCAGACGATTTTCCAGTTGCTCGCAACCGGAAAGCAGCAGGGAAAACACGCAAAACAAAAACAGTCGGGTCACGATCGGCATATCCAGCGAACAGAGGTGCGATTCTCCCACATTCAGGGGTCAGAGGACAGGGGAAAACAGAAGACAGGGGATGGCCCGGAATGAGTAACGCGGATTCCTTTTCGCCCGCCGATCCGTCGCAGGGGCAGGCCCCGCGCCTACTGTCGTCCCCTGAGCGTCCAGTGTGCGCTTGCCCAACGCCAGACTTCATCCACGCTTGTTCTTGCGAGTTCGGGCGGCGGGCGTTGTCCGAGAAAGGCGAGCGCGGCGACCAGGTTGGCGGCGGCATGATGTGCCTGCAAGGGACTGGCGCGCGTCTGTTTGGAGAGTTTTTCGCCCGCCGCGTTGGTGGCGATGGGGACATGCGCGTATTCCGGCGTCGGCAGATCGAGCAGACCTTGCAGATAAATCTGGCGTGGCGTGGAATGCAGCAGATCCGCGCCGCGCACGACCTGGGTGACGCCCTGAAAGGCGTCATCGACCACCACCGCCAGTTGATAGGCAAACTGCCCGTCCGCGCGCCAGAGTACGAAATCCCCGACATCACGCGCCAGATTTTGCGCCATGCGCCCCAAAATGCGGTCATCGAAGGCGATTTCCCGGTCTTCCACCCGGAGACGCCAGGCGCGCGCGCCGCGTCCCGCAGGGAGTCCCTGCCGACAACGACCGGAATAGCGCAAGCCGCCGTCAATCGCCAGACCCGGCGCCGCCGCCGCAATTTCCTTGCGCGAACAGGCGCAGGGGTAGGCAAGACGTTTCTCCCGCAACATCGCCAACGCCGCCTGATACGCCTCCAGTCGCCGGCTCTGCCGCAGCACCGCGCCATCCCAATGAAAACCATGCGCTTCCAGACAGGCGAGAATGCGCGTATCCGCGCCCGGCGCGTTGCGCGGCGTATCCATATCCTCCATCCGCGCCAACCAGCGTCCGCCGCGCGCGCGCGCTTCCAGACAGGAAGCCAGCGCCGCCAGCAGCGAGCCAAAGTGCAGATCACCCGTCGGACTGGGCGCAAAGCGCCCGCAACAGGTCGGGACGGCAGACATCAGGGTTCAGGCGTCAAGGGCGGTTCGGCTTCCAGTTCCAGAATGATCGCGTCCGTCGCGTCGCCAAGGCGCAGGGTTTGTCCCTGAATCGCCCAGCTTTTGACCTGGGGGATACGCTGGATGAAGGCGTTTTCCTGCTGGCTGATTGCGTCCATGCAGGCCATCAAAGTACCCGCTGGCGCGGAAAATTCCAGATTCGCGCCTTCCAGTTTGTAACTGCCGACAAGTCGATTGCAACCGCCAAAGCCGTTGAGCCGCCCCGCTTCCAGCAACAGATACGCCGATTTGCCGCTGGGTGGGACGCTTTTCCCCTCCAGCCGCGCCAGCCGCCATTGGGTCTTTTCCAGCGGCGTTCCAGGATTTTCTTGAATCGGCGCGCTTGTGCAGGCGGACACGCACAGGGGCAACAGGACGAACAGGTATTTTGAAAAAGTACGCATGGGGGTTCCGGAGGACAGAGGACAGAAGTCTACGCCTTTGGCGTCAAACGGCGGAAGGTCACAGGCGGGTTTTCTTTCAAGGCGCCGCGATTGCCCTGCTCATACGCCGAAGCGCCCGATCAGGTCGAACGAGGTTTGCCTGCCAACTTTGTCGCCATGTTCTTCGAGCCATTGTTGCGCTTCCGTGTAGCCGATGTCGTGCAATTTTTTCAAAAAGGGCCAGTCGGCGGCAACCTTGGTGGCGCTGCCGAATTTTCGCAGCAGGTCAGCGGATTCCATGAGGTGAAAACGGGTTTCCAGCGTGTAGCGTTCAAGATCGTCCGGCGCGTGCAGGGCGCGTCCCAGAATGCGTTGCAGACTGGTTGGCCAGCCTTTCTTTTCGCAGGTTTCCTGATTTCTGGCCTGACTGTAGGCGATGATGTTGGCAAAAAGCAGCATTTCGCGCAACAGACTGGTGTTGAAGGCCAGTTCCATGGTGCGGGCGCGGATTTCTTCCGCTGTTTTCGGTATGCCGCCATAGTCGGGCGGCGCCAGCAGAATCAGGAGAATGTCACGCGACTGGCATTCGTAGAACAGGGGAAAAATCGGCGGATTGGCGGCATAACCGCCATCCCAGTAGGGTTCGCCGTCGATTTCTATCGTCTGATGCAGCATCGGCAGACAGGCGGAAGCGAGCATGGCGTCCTCGCTGATTTCTTCGGTGCGAAAAAGCCGGAGCTTGCCGGTATTGGCGTTGGTGGCGGCGAGAAACAGGCGTACCGGGCTGTAAAGGTGCAAGCCGGTAAAGTCGATGCGCGACTTCAGCAGTTTTCTCAGCGGATTGAAATTGAACGGGTTCAACTGGTAGGGCGAAAGGTAATGCACCCAATTGAGCATCAGCTTGGTGGTGGGCAGCAACGCCTGTTTTTCGCCGCTCAGGCTGGGAACGGAGACGGAAAAATCCAGCGGCACGCTGTCGGCGATGTCGCGCCAGAATTCCGCCAACGCCTGCCGCGCGCCTTCCTTGCCGCCTTTCATCAGGCCATCCGCCAGCACCACGGCGTTCATGGCGCCGGCGCTGGTTCCGCTCACCCCGTCAAAATCGAAGCGCCCATCCTCCAGAAGACAATCCAGTACGCCCCAACTGTACGCGCCATGCGCACCGCCGCCCTGCAATCCCAGATTGATGGCGTGCAGTCCTTTGGTGTTTTCCGTAGTCATGAATGCGGCTCCTTGCATTGACGGTTCGCGCGCCGCCAAGGATACTTCGTCCGGGTGCGAATCCGGCAAAGGCTTTGCATTATCTGTTTCTGGCAGGAATTTTTCATGTTATCCAAATCTCCATTTTCCGGCGTAGCGGGGCCGGTGCTGCTTATCGTGCTGGATGGTTACGGCGTCAGCGCTCACTCCGCCGCCCTGGGCAACGCCATCGCCGCCGCCCGCAAGCCCACGCTGGACAGGCTTTTCGCCGAACATCCGCATATGCTGTTAAAAGCGCATGGTGCGGCGGTGGGGATGCCTTCTGACGACGACATGGGCAATTCCGAAGTCGGTCACAACGCCATCGGCGCGGGACGGATTTACGCCCAGGGCGCGACGCTGGTCGCCAAAGCTATCGAAAGCGGCAGCATTTGGCAAGGTAGCGGCTGGCGGGAGATTATCGCCCAGATCAAGGCGGATGCCGGAAATGTTTTGCATTTAATAGGAATTTTTTCCGACGGCAACGTGCATAGCCACCTTGACCATCTGAAAGCCTTGCTGCGACAGGCAAAGGCGGAAGGCGTACAGCGGGCGCGCATTCACGTCCTGCTCGATGGGCGCGATGCGCCGCAAACCAGCGCCCTCGATTACATCGAACCGTTTGAGACCTTCCTTGCCGGACTCGCCCGTGATGGTTTCGACGCCCGTATCGCCTCTGGCGGCGGTCGGCAGGTGATTACGATGGATCGTTACGAAGCTGACTGGCGCATGGTGGAAAAAGGCTGGCATACCCATGTGTTGGGCGAAGGCGAGTTTTTCCCGGATTGCGCCACGGCGGTGCGCACCCTGCGCGCGCGGCATCCCGGCATCAGCGATCAGGATTTGCCGCCCTTTGTCATTACCGGAGACGGAAAACCGCTGGGCGCGATTCAGGATGGCGACGCCGTGGCGCTGTTCAATTTTCGCGGCGATCGCGCCATTGAAATCAGCCGCGCTTTCGAGGAAGCCGGTTTCGACAAGTTTGACCGCAAGCGCGTTCCCAAAGTCGCCTATGCCGGAATGCTGCAATACGATGGCGATCTGGCGCTTCCCAAACGCTTTCTCGTGCCGCCGCCCGCAATCCGGAATACCTTGGGCGAATGGCTTTCCAGAAGCGGCGTCACGCAGTTCGCCTGTTCGGAGACGCAGAAATTCGGGCATGTCACCTATTTCTGGAACGGCAACCGTTCCGGCAAATTTCCGCTGGAAACCTGGCAGGAAGTGCCGAGCGACGTGATTCCGTTTGAACAGCGCCCGTGGATGAAATCCGCCGAAATCGCCGACGCCCTGATCGCCGCGATAAAAAGCGGCGAATATCGTTTCCTGCGTTGCAATTTCGCCAACGGCGACATGGTGGGACACACCGGCAATTTTCGCGCCGCGACGTTAGCCATCGAAGCCGTCGATCTGGCGCTCTCCCGCATTCTGCCTGTCATCGAGGCGGCGGGTGGCGCGGCGCTGATTACCGCC
>JAIRZG010000004.1 GCA_031267345.1 Zoogloeaceae bacterium | reverse complement strand
CGACTCAAAGGCTTTCGCCGGATTTTCTCCCGATTCGAGAAACTGGATGTAATGTTTTTGGGGTTTATTCATTTCGCACTGATCGTCGAGTGCTTGCGATAGTGTGAACACGCCCTAGTTTTACGATGGAACGGGCAGGATTTTTTGAGGAGAAAACCATGAGCATGATTTGTCGTCTGACGGCAACCCTGTTTGTCGGCTTGATCGGCGCAACGACGTTTGCAAACGCCGCATGTCAGCAGACGCCGCTCGAACGCATCCGCAATGCCCATGCCATAAGAACGTTGCCGATCAATGAACAGCCGATGTATGGGGAACGCCCCAAAACGGCGGCGCAGGAAAAGAGCGACGCGACGTTTGTCGCTTCCATCGAGCAATCGGGCGTTTCGCGTCAGCAGGGCGCGAAGAATGTGATAGGCGCCGCCTGGTCATATTGGGCCAGAGGCGATACGGCGACCGCCATGAAGCGTTTCAATCAGGCGTGGTTGCTTGATCCGGAAAATGGCGACGCCTATCATGGCTTTGCCGTCATCACCAGCCAACGCTGCGGCGATCCGAAGGAAATTGAGCGCCTGTTCCTGTTGGCGCTCGCCAAACCGGAGGTCAACCCCCGCGCGCATGTGGACTATGGCCGCTTTTTGTGGACGCAAAACCAATTGCAAAAAAGCCTGGATTCGCTCAACCAGACGCTGCAACGCCATCCCGACGCCAGAAACGCCCGCGCCAATATCGCCCACGTATATTACCTGCAAGGCGATGCCGCCAACGCCTGCCGCTGGGCCAAAGACGCGCGGCAAAACGGGGACGAACTGGAAACCGGCTTTCTCGAAGACATGTGCCAACGCGCAGGACAATAAGCGCGACACGGGCGCAAAGGCGGGTCTGAAATCCGCGCCTGCCGGGCGAGTGCGCGCCATCCAGGGGATGGCGGGCGGCAAGGTGTCGACGCGGCGGCGGGCAACAAAAACACGTCCGGCGCGCGGGCAGCGCGTGACGCGCGGATTATAAAATCATGCGTCCGCAGGTTGGGTTGCCGGATGACAGGGGCTGCCCCGCAACAAAAACACCTGCTCGTTGCCCGCGCGTGTTTCCAGCCAGAGGAAGGGCGTTCTCGGGTAGGCGGCTTCCAGCGCGGCGCGGTGGTGACCGATTTCCACGATCAGGCAACCATCGGGGTTGAGATGGCGCGGGGCGGCGGCGAGCAGACGGCGGGTGAAGTCAAGGCCGTCTGCGCCGGAACCCAGCGCCAGCGCGGGTTCGTGGCGGTATTCGGGCGGTAGCGCCGCGACGGATGCGGCGTCGACGTAAGGCGGATTGGCGATAATCACGTCATAACGGGCGTCCGGCAAGGCGTTGAAAGCGTCGGATTCGATCGGGCGGACGCGCGCTTCAAGACCATAATCGGCGACGTTTTTGCGGGCGACGGCGAGCGCGTCGGAGGAAATATCGACGGCATCGATCGTGGCGTCGGGAAAAGCGAGCGCGGCAAGGATGGCGAGACAAGCGGAACCGGCGCACATGTCGAGCACACGGGTGACGGCGTCGGGCGCGTCTATCCACGGATGCAGTCGTTCCGCCAGCAATTCGGCGATGAAGGAGCGCGGGATGATCACCCGTTCATCAACGTAAAAGCGGTGGCCTTGCAACCAGGCTTCATGGGTGAGATAGGCGGCGGGCAGACGTTTTTCGACGCGGCGGCGGATGAGGTCAAGGAAGGCGGCGCGTTCAGCGGGCAGCAGACGGGCGTCGAGGAAGGGTTCCAGGGTGTCCGGCGGCAGACGCAGGGAAAACAGCGCCAGATAGACCGCTTCATCCCAGGCGTTGTCGCTGCCATGCCCGAAATGCAGTCCGGCGGCGTTGAAGCGGCTGACGGCAAAGCGCAGACAATCGCGCAGGCTGACAAGCTCGCGTTGGGCTTCCTCAAACGGTGCGGCGGTTTTGAGGGCGTCAGACATGCAGGATGCGCTCCAGAAGACGTTGATAAATGGCGGCAAGGGGCGCCAAAGCGGCGACTTCAACGCACTCGTCGATCTTGTGGCTGCTGGCGTTGACCGGGCCGAGTTCCAGCAGTTGCGGGCAGATCATGGTGAGGAAGCGCCCGTCGGAAGTGCCGCCGCTGGTGGAAAGTTCGGCCTCGATGCCGGTTTCCTCGCGAATGGCCTGACGCGCGGCGGCAACCAGCTCGCCTTGCGGGGTGAGAAAGGGGCGCGCGCCCAGCGTCCAGCGCAGATCGTAATCCAGCCCGTACCTGTCCAGAATGGCGGCAAAGCGTTGTTGCAGCGCCGCCGGTTCGCTGGCGGGGGAAAAGCGGAAATTGAACAGCATTTCCAGCGCGTGAGGAATGACATTGTTCGCGCCTGTGCCCGCGTGGATATTGGAAACCTGCCAGGTGGTCGGCGGAAAATGGGCGCTGCCCCCATCCCAATGGGTCGCCGCCAGTTCGGCAAGCGCCGGGGCGAGCGCGTGAATGGGGTTTTTGCCTTTTTCGGAATAGGCGATGTGGCACTGGACGCCCTTGACCGCAAGCCTGCCGGAAAGCGAGCCGCGCCGCCCGTTTTTCACCATGTCGCCGAGACGATTGACCGAGGTGGGTTCGCCAACAATGCAGTAATCCAGCGTTTCGTCGCGCGCCGCCAGTGTTTCCACCACGGCGACCGTGCCATCTTTCGCGTCGCCTTCCTCATCGGAGGTGAGGAGCAGGGCAATGCTGCCGAGATGATCGGGATGCGCGGTGATGAAATTTTCCACCGCCACAATCATGGCGGCGATGGCGGATTTCATGTCCGCCGCGCCGCGCCCGTAAAGAAAACCGTCGCGCGTCGTGGGCGTGAAAGGCGGCGAAGTCCAGGCCTCCAGCGGGCCAGGAGGAACGACATCGACGTGTCCGGCAAAGCAGAACAGCGGCTTTGCGCTGCCGCGTCGCGCCCAGAGATTTCTGGTTTCCCTCCGGTCGATGGCTTCAAACGCGAAACCCAGAGGCGCAAGACGGGACTGGATCAACGCCAACGCCCCGCCATCGGCAGGGGTGACGGAAGGGCAGGCGATCAGCGCGCTGGTCAGATCAAGGACGGCAGAGGTCGTCATCGGAAAGCTCCAACATAAGGCATCTGTTTTATACCCGCAAAACCGACTGGACGTGACACCAGTTTTGCTTGTAGTCGCGGTCAGCGCGTCCGAAGGAGTAACGTAGCGATTTTCCGCGCGCGCGCGCCTCTTCCCAGGCGTTTTGCAGGTTGGCGAAGGTGAGGATGCTGCCAGGAGAAAAGGCGCGGTTTTTTGGATCCACGCCGCCATTGACATATTCGACGGAAATCCAGTCTGGCGATTCGGCGCGATAAAGCACCTGCGCGGCGACAGGCCGTCCCTCGATCAACAGCGCCGCGCCGCGCAGGAGCGGTTGCAGACGGGTAAAGACTTCCGCCATATGCGCCGCGCCCGTGGCGGCAAATCCCCAGCGACGCTGGAAAAGCTCCAGATAAAGGGCGGCAAACGCTTCCGGAGAAAAATCGCGGACAAAACGCACTTCGCCGCCCGCCAGCTCCGCCAATCGTCGTTCGCGCCGCTGGTTGTAGCGGAATTTGCCGGAAAACTCTTCCGGCGCGCGCGCCAGCGCCAACGGTTCGGCCTGCGGACGCGCCGTCAGGATATTTTCCCGATGCAGGATGGAAAGATAGCGCGCGCCATGCCGCAGGGAAACCCGCGCCCCAACCGCCACCGGCAGGATAACTTCGGCATTGCCCAGATCAAAAAGCCCTTTTTTGCCCAGACGTTTCAACGCCATTTTGGAAAGCGCCAGATCGCGCCCCCAGGCAGCGATGGCGGCCTGATACGCGCCCTTTTCCGCGCCCTGCGGCCAGGCAAGATAACGCGCCGGAATTCCCGCCAGTTGGGAAAGTTCCGCCACCGCCAGCGGATGCGTCGCTACGCTGCCGCCGTAACGCCGCCAGATTTCGGCGTAAGCCGCAGCGTCGATTTCCCGCCAGCCGCGTTCGCGCCAGCCGCGCAGAAGCAAACCAGGGCGCATCATGACGATGTTATTCCAAGATCGCGCAGCAGGGGCAATTGCCAGAAAGCCTGGCGCACGGCGGCATCGGAAAAAAGATCATGCAGACGCGCGGCGACGCCCACGCCATCCGGCGGCGCCGCCGCGCAATCGATCAACGCGCGTCCCAACGCTTCGGCGTTCCCAAAAGGAAAACATCGCCCCGTCTCGCCCACCACTTCGGGCGCGCCGCCGCAATCGCTGCAAATTATCGGCACGTCCGCCGCCATTGCTTCCAGCAAGACCATGCCAAAAGGCTCATGATCGGAAGACAGGGCAAAGCAATCAAACGCCCTGAAATAGCGTCGCGCTTCCGCTATCTGACCCGGAAAGCGCGTCGCCGCCGCAATGCCCAGAGCCGCCGCCTGCGCCTTGAGCGCGTTTTCCAGCCGCCCGCTGCCCACGATGACCAGCAGACTTTCCGGCGGCAGGGCTGGACGCGCCAGGGCAAAGGCGCGCAACAGGGTGGCCTGATCCTTGTCCGGATGCAGACGCCCGACATGACCGACTATCCAGGCGTCCAGCGGCAAATCCAGCGTCTGCCGCGCCGCGTTGCGGGGCAGTTGCGCGCGCTGAAGCGTCGTGACATCGACGCGGTTATACAAGGTGGCGATGCGCGCGGGCGACCAGGTGGGCAGACTGGCGCGCAGATCGTCGCGCACGGCGTTGGAGACGCCCAGCAGGGCAAGGCGTTGGCGAAAGAGTCGCGCCAGCAATCGCCGCCCGAACCGCCGGTAATCGCCAAAGGCGTGATGCACGCCAATGACCGGCAGTTTCGTCCCCCACAGCGCCGTGTAAACCGGCTTGAAGCGGTGCGCGATACAAAGCGTGAAGGGATGGCGGGCGGCGATGCGGGCGAGATCGCGGATGGCGTTGAGTTTCAGGCCGCGAATCTGCGCGCTGCGATAGCCCATGAAAATCACCGCGCGCGACGCTGAGGCTTGCGCGACTTCCGGTCGGTCTTCGCCCGTCAGATAGACCGTAACCACCGGATGCGGCGTTCCCGCAAACAGTTGGGCGTACTGGCGGGCGCAATCAAGAAAAGGGCCGTCGTAGCCGTGGCAGAGCTGGAGAATCATGCTGAATCCGATGCGGTATGGGTTGAAGCGGCAGAGGCGGACGGTATTTCAATGATTTTTCCCCTGCCCTTTTCAGGCGCGACTTTCCGCAGGGACGTTTGTTGAGCGCCGAAAAGCCGCTCGTATTCTTCTCGCGGGAGAACGGTGTCGTAGCCGCCGACAGCCTCGCTCATGTGCCTGTCAATACCTGTAGGAGAGGCTTGAGTCTTCATATCGTTTGAACTAGTAAACCGCGTCAGTCACCACGAAATTAGCGACAGGCCTTCAGGCCTGTCGCTAATTTCTTGCTCTAACCGAAAAATACAAGGGCGCGGCGCAGAACCCGCCGGGGTACTGTCACTGAACGGCTACGCCGCTCCGACGCCCCCGGATTTCCGGAACAGAGCCAGCGTCATTTTCCTGTAAATGGCGGTGGCCAGCCGGTTGAAACCGAGACGGGCGCACAGGGCGGCGGGGAGGATGCCGAAGAAATAGGTCTTCAGCCAAACCTTGCGCGCGTCGGCGCGGCGGGAAATACTGGCGACCAGCCGGGGAGCGAAACGGTAATAGCGGCGAACCAACGTCTGCCCGGCAACGGAAACCTGCAAATAGGCATCGCGGAAGCGGCGCAGGGTTTCAAGCTCCCAGCAATCGTCGGCCAAGCCCACCGCGCCGACAGCGGCGGTGGTGAGATAACAACTTTCTTCCGTAGCGTCTTTGCTAAAACCCGACGGTGCTCCTAGCCGCTTGTTGTTATCACATGGAATCGTTTCCATGGCTTTCCGCCACTCGGCGACCTGCGGACTAGCCAATTTGAATGCCAAATCCGCGTCTTCCTTAGATCTTATCACGCTGGATAGTGTGAAATCGAACTGTTTTTGCACAATAGAACGGTTGTTTCTGTAATACTGCACGAGTCTCATGCCATCAGGCTTTCCACTGCTAAACAATTCAGTCATAGCGCTGGCGCTGAGCTCGTCTTGCCATCCGGTCAGGTTGATTTCGCCTATGGTCACGCTTCCGACACTTTGAGCTTTGCCCTGACAGGCAGACGTTCCGCATCTTTCATCAATAAGGTTATCGGAGGCTCTGGTTCTGGTGTGCAGAATCAAGTGATTCAGGTGGTCTTGCTTATCCTTGGTGGCCGCTGCCTTGATGGCCGGTGGCCAGATGATCCGCCCGCCCCAGCCAATCGATCCTCCTCGTTTTGCCCTAAGACCATTCTCCTCAACATGCTCGTAAATCCGCTCAATATAACCGGTATGAACTTTTCCAGTTTTGGGATCCGTTATGTAAAAAGGGAGGCGGATGTATCCAACAGCGCACCAATTACAAGCAGCACCCGCCTGGTAACCGCCGGAACTCCAATTTCTGGAAAGTCGTTTTGGATCCACTGTCAACGTAACATTAGTCTTGTCGCGGAGACTGATGGTAAAGGGTTTCAGTTTCGCATAGGCGGTATTGTCACACGGCGGCCACTGCTGCGCTTTCGCCACGAAGGAAAGCCCCAGCAAACTGATGGCGGCAACAAGCCGTCGAGTCCGGAATTTATGCGGAGGGGCGACTTGTTGACTTGAAAGGATTTTTTCGTCTTGCATGATCCGACTCCTGTATATCGGGTAACGACAACCTGCTGCGGAAAAGTATTCGAGGAAGCGGAAACATGGGATATAGGATAGTGAAATCTTTCCTTCCCTATGCGCCGATTTCTGATACGGACTGTACCACAAAACCAATTGACCGTAAAACTAACTCCGGTTGAAACCCCGCCCTTCAGGGCGGTGGGAGCCATACCCCGGCCTGAAGGCCTGTCGCCAATTTCCTGGTCTGCGATTTGCGCATTCGCTCCCCGCCATCCTGCCTGTTCATATTCACGTTTTCGCCCTTGCCGAGCCTTACCCGCCGCGCTCAATGACTGCGGATCATGGTGCCGACGCCGTGGTCGGTGAGAATTTCCAGCAGGAGGGCGTGTTCGGTGCGCCCGTCGATGATGTGCACACTCTTGACGCCGTTTCTCGCCGCGTCCAGCGCCGAGCCGATCTTCGGCAACATGCCGCCGGAAAGCGCGCCATCCGCCACCATGTCGTCAATGTCCCTGGGCGTGACGCCCGTCAGGAGCTTGCCGCTCTTGTCCAGTACGCCGGGGGTGTTGGTCAGCAGCACCAGCTTTTCCGCTTTCAGGATTTCCGCGATTTTGCCGGCGACGACATCGGCGTTGATATTGTACGTCTCGCCGCCCGCGCCCACGCCAATCGGCGCGATCACCGGAATGAACGCGCCGGAATCCAGCAGGCCGATGAGCGACGGATCAATGGCGGTAATGTCACCGACCTGACCGACATCGATCAGATCGCCGGGGTTTTCCTTGTTGGGCAAAAGCAGCTTTTTGGCGCGAATCAGGCCGCCATCCTTGCCGGTCAGCCCCACGGCCTTGCCGCCCGCCTGATTGATCAGGTTGACCACATCCTTGTTGACCTGACCGCCCAGCACCATTTCCACCACGTCCATGGTCTCCGCGTCGGTGACGCGCATCCCCTGGACAAACTCGCCTTTCTTGCCGACACGCGCCAGCAGGCTTTCAATCTGCGGCCCGCCGCCGTGCACCACCACCACATTCATGCCGACGAGTTTCAAGAGCGCCACATCGCGGGCGAATCCCTGTTTCAGGCGTTCTTCCGTCATGGCGTTGCCGCCATATTTGACCACGATGGTTTTGCCATGAAACTTGCGGATATACGGCAGGGCTTCCGCCAGAATACCGGCTTTGACAGCCGCTCCAACGCCGGCAACAGGTTCGGCAGACATGGGGAAAAGGCTCCAGAAAAAAGACGACGGATTTTATCCGTTTTCCGCTCGCGTCCGTGAACGGAAAACCCGGATTCATCGCGCGGTGTATCCAGCCAGCAGACGCAACAACTCGGCTTCGTCGTAAGGCTTGCCCAGATAATGATTGGCGCCGATGTCCATCGCCAAAGAACGGTGCTTGTCGGCAGTGCGCGAGGTGATCATGATTATCGGAACCTCGTCCAGGCGGTGGTCGGCGCGGATGTTGCGCACCAGATCAAAACCATCCATGCGCGGCATTTCGATGTCCGATAGAATGACATCCGGGACGAGATCGACCAGTTGCTCCAGCGCGTCGACGCCATCCTTGGCCAGCGACACCTGATAGCCTTCGCGCACCAGCAAACGACTGGTGATCTTGCGCACCGTCAGCGAATCATCGACCACCATGATCGTCGGTTGATGCTGGATGATCGTGTCTTCCTCGATTGCCGCCACGGCCTGTTGCTGCGCCTGCATCACATCCTGCGCGGCGGCGGAAAGCGCCATGCGGTTGGCAAGCGCCACCGGATTCAGAATCAACACCACCTTGCCGTCGCCCAACACCGTCGCGCCCGCAATGCCGACCACGCGCGCCATCTGCGGGCCGACATTCTTCACCACGATTTCCTGATTGCCGAACATTTCGTCAATCATCACGCTGACCCGCTGCGAACCGGAACGCAGCAACATCACCCAGTAGAGCCGCCGCTGTTCCGGCTGGCTTTGCGCGTCGCCCAACAGTCTGGGCAGATAATGGAAAGGATAATGCTTGCTTTGCCAGACGACTTCGCCCTTGTCATGCATGTCGTTGATGACGCGCTCCTGCACTTCCATCACCTGTTCGATCATGGTGGAAGGAACCGCGAACAACTTGCCGCCGACCTGAATCAGCACCACTTGGGTGACGGCCAGGGTGAGCGGCAGGTACAGACGGAAAGTGGCGCCCTTGCCGCGTTCGGTCTTGATTTCGATACGTCCGCCCAGCGCGCTGACCTCGGTTTTCACCACATCCATGCCTACGCCGCGTCCGGCAATCTGGGAGATGCTGGCGGCGGTGGTGAAGCCGGAGGCGAAAATGAAGTTGATCAGTTGCTGGTCTTCCACCGCCTGTCCCGGCGCGACCAGTCCGGCGCTTTCCGCCTTGGCGCGGATGCGGGCAATATCCAACCCCGCCCCGTCGTCGGAAAGGGAAAGGATGATTTCATTGCCTTCCTGGGAAAGCGTCAGCGCAATTTCGCCGATTTCCGGCTTGCCTGCGGCCAGGCGCGCTTCACGGGACTCCAGACCATGCGCCACGGCATTGCGCAGCATGTGCTCCAGAGGCGAAAGCACCTTTTCCAGCACCGAACGATCCATTTCCACCTGACCGCCCCGAATATCCAGATTGGCGCGCTTGCCCAGTTCCTTGGAAGTCTGGCGCACCAAGCGGTAGAGACGCTCGCTCTGGCTGGCGAACGGCACCATGCGAACGCTCATCAGGGATTGTTGCAGACTGCGGTTCAAGCGGCTCTGGGCAATGATGGCGGCATTGGCGTCGTCCAGATTCTTCAGGAGATTCTGTTGCACCGTACCCACGTCATTGACCGACTCCGCCATCATGCGCGTCAATTCCTGGAAGCGGGTGAAGCGGTCGAGTTCCAATGGGTCGAATTCGGTCTTGGCGTCGCGCCCGGTATCGGCCTGAATCTGGGTTTCCGCCTGAATTTCAATTTCCCGCAACTGGCGGCGCAGACGGATGACGTTTTCCGTCAAATCCAGCAGGGATGCCTTGATTTCCCGCATTTCGCCTTCGATACGGGCGCGGGCAATGGAAAGCTCGCCTGCTTCATTAACCAGGGTATTCACCAGATCGGCGCGCACCCGCAACATGGCGCGGCTGGTATCGGCTTCCGGCGCGGCATGGGCGGGCGCGGCGGCAGTTTTCGCGGCAGCGACGGTTGCCGTCGTCGCGGCGGGCGCGCCTCCGCCGCTGGCGGCAACGGCTTCCCGCGCCGCGGACGTGATAGCCGTCGCGCCTTCCGGCGCAAGCGCCTGAAAGTTGCCGACACGATAGCGTTCTATGGTCTGCGCCAAGGTATCGCAAGCCGAAGCGATTTCGTCCAGATCCGCTTCGTTGATGCGTCCCTCGGAAGCAAACTCGCTCACCCGGTGTTCAATGGCGTGCGTCAGTTCGCCCAGATTCATCGCGCCCGCCATGCGCGCGCCGCCCTTGAAGGTGTGCAGAAGCCGCGCCAGCGATTGCGGCGCCAGCGTACCGCTCCGATTCTTTTTCCAGGCGTCGATTTGCGCGGCAATGCTTTCAATCAGTTCCGTGGCTTCTTCCAGGAAAATGGGCAGCAGCTGCTCATCCAGTTCGTCCCGCAGCAAGGGCGGCGCTTCGCTGACCCGCGCCGTGATGTCGTCGGGTTTTCCCGTCCCGACTTCCCCTTGCTCCGGAACTTCAGGCTCCGGCGCGGCGGGCGGCAAGGCGCTGTCCGGCAGATCGAAAGAAAGATTTTCCAGCGCCTCCGCCAGACGCACATCTGTTTCCGGAATTTCGTCCGGCGCGAAAACCGCCTTGATGCCCGCCGCGACCGTCTCATCCAATTCTTCAACCACAATATCCGCATCATCGTCGGCGAAGCGGATCGACGCTTCTGCGGGTTCGATCACGTCTATCGACTCAACGATCTGCGGCGCTTGCGTTTCGACAACCGGCTCGACGGCAGGTTCGGCGACAGGTTCGACAATCGCTTCGACAACAGGCGCGGCGACCGGGACTTCCGGCAAAACGGGCGGGCGGAAATCGCCGACGCGATAGGCTTCCACCGTCTGCGCCAGCACATCGCAGGCGGCTTCGATATTGTCCAGATCGTCGTCGCTGACCTCGACGTTCTTTTCCAGCGCGCGCACCCGATCTTCAAGACGGTGGGTGGCGTTACCCAGATTCATCGCGCCCGCCATGCGCGAGCTGCCCTTGAAAGTATGCAGAATGCGCGCCAGCGAATTGGAAGCGTCGCGCCCGGCCTTGTCTTTACGCCAGGCGGCAATCTGGGGATAGAACCCGGCGACCAGATCCTGGGCTTCGTCCAGAAAAACTTCCAGCAATTCGACATCGGGCTGATCTTCTTCCAGCGCCTCCGCCAGAATTGCCTGCGTGTATGGCGCGGCGGCAGGTGGGGGGATCGGCGTTGGTGCAGGCGTTGGCGCGGCAATGCTGTCTGCCGCTTCGTCAAGCGGCGCTTCCGGCGCGGGATAAATTTGCGCCAGCGCGGCAATGAGCGCGGGTTGTTCGTCCGGCATGTCGCCCGCCGCCAGCGTCGCCTGCATGTCTACCAGCGTGCTCACCGTTCGGCGCAATACTTCCTGCCCTTCCGAAGAATCCGGACGCACGGATTCATCGCGCCGCAGAAGCGACATTTCCAGTTCGTGCGCCAGTTTGTTGATCGGGGTAATGCCCACCGTACCCGCAATCCCCGCCAAAGTATGCGCGGCGCGACTGACTTCGGAAGCGGTTTTCAATTCCGGCGTCTGGGCAAGTTGACTCAGGAAATCCTGCAAGGTATCAAGATAGCCGCGCGCCTCCTCACGGAAAATCTCGTACAACTGCGGCGAAATGGCAGGCCGCCGTCCCGCGATTTCAGGTTCCGGCTCTGGTTCCGGCTCCGGCTCCGGCTCCGGTTCAGGCTCCGGCAGGGTGTCCAGATTCAGATCCAGATTCATGTCCATCAAGGGATCGACTGAAGTCAGCGTGGGATCCAGACCTGACTCCGGTTCCGGTTCCGGTTCTGGTTCCGGTTCTGGTTCTGGTTCTGGTTCTGGTTCTGGTTCTGGTTCGGACGGCGTTATGCGGACAAGCGGAGAAGACGCGCCATCCGGCGCATTGGCGGGTTTTTCACCGCGCAGGACTTCGGCCAGCGCCACCAGTTCGCTGGCGTCGGGCATACGGGGTTCGCCCGCCGCCAGCGCGCGCACCCAGATATCGAAAATGCCGTGCGTCAGTTCGATCAGTTCCAGCAATTCCGGCGTCGCCAGCGCCTCCTGACGCAACCAGAGATTCAGGGTCTGCTCCACCGCCCAGGCGGTTTCGCCCAGGTCTTTCAGCCCGACCATGCGCCCGCTGCCCTTCAGGGTGTGTACGCCGCGCCGGATGGTGGTCAAGGTTTCGGTGTCGTGCGGATGCTGGCGCAGCAAGGCCAGGTTTTCCGCCATGCTCTCCAGTACGCCCTGCGCTTCTTCCAGGAAAATGGCCAGCAACTCGGCGTCCAGTTCCTCGGCGTCGGCTTGCGCCAGTTGCAGCGTTTCCACCGAAGGCGCGGCGGCAGACGCGCCGCTGCCGCGCATGGGTTCGAGCGCTTCCGTCACCGCCGCGATTTGCGCGCTTTCATCCTGATGCCGACTCAAGACGGCCAGCGCCTCCCTCGCCTGCGTCAGCAAACCCTGATCGGCGACCAGATCGGCGTCTTTTTGCAGATTTTCGAGCCGCTTCTGCAAGGCTGTGCGCAAGCCTTCATCCTGCGGACGCACCTTGATGTCCGCCAGCAATTGCCGGGTTTCCGCCTTCAGCCGTTCCAACTGGCTTTCAATGCTGTCGACGGCGACTTCTTCGTCCTCGTCTTCTTCCACGGATTCCGCTTTGGTCTGGAACTGTTTCAGGTATACGCGGAAATCCAGCTTGCCGTTTTGCAGTGCGTCCACAAACAGCGTCAGCACGGAAAGCTGATCGGCGACCAATTCAAAATCCGCCTGATTGGCTGCTGTGTCGGGCCTAGTAAAGCCCATGATTTTTTGTTCGCTGGCCTTCAACCAGGCCACGGCGTCGCCCTGCCCCAGTATGGTCAACGCGCCCGCGATCTGGCTCAAAGGCTCTTCCAGACGGGCTGCTTCCGGATGCTTGACGGGATCGCGGAAATAAGTGTCCAGCACCTGCTCAACCTGCGCCAGATTGTTCAGGATTTCCCGCGCCACCTGCGCCATGAGGATTTTTTCCTGGGCGCGCCGCGACATTTCGTCCAGCAGCGGCGTGTCGTCCGTAAGCGGTTGTCCGGTCACGCAGGCTTTCAGCCGCGACACCATCAACTGTGACTGATGCCCGAAGTCCGCGCCCAGATGATTGTAATTTCCCAGCGCGTTCTGAATCAGCAACAAGGCTGTGGCGACTTCCATGGCGATGTTGTCCGATTGGCGCGTCGAATCCTGCGCCAGCCAATTGGCGACCGCCGCCAGCGCCGCCACTAGGGTTTTCAGGTTTTCATCCAGTTCCACCACATGTTGCGCCGCGCTCTTGGATTGCTCTACAAATGTGGAGAGCGCTGTCGCGCTGCCCGCGCAAAAACGGTTCCATTGCTCCTCTGCCGCCGCAATGGTTTCTTTCAGGCGGCGCAAGCGGGTTTCCTGGGCGCTGGTGACGGCGCGCGCGCGCGCGGGTAGCAGGGACGGCAGGCGATAGGCGGACTGGATCTCCGCCAGCAAGGGATCAAGTTTGGCCGGGCTACAGGCGACAAAATAAAGACAATCGCGCCACAGCCGTTCGGCAATGCCGGGCTGCCCCTGTTGCAAACGACGAATCTGCTGATCGATGCGGGCGCACAGGGAACGCGCGTCGCCGATTTTGCTGACCCCGCGCGTCAACGCCGTGACCAGACCCAGCGCCGCCCACCAAAAGGCGCGCGCTGAGGGCGATCCCTGAATGGACTCAATGTGTTGCAACGCCTTGCGCATTTGTTCCAGACCGTTCTGGCTTTCCTTGCTGCCTTCCGCCTGACGCAACCAGGCGAGGAGACCTTTCTGGAAATGGGCGCGCTCGGCGTGAATCAACTTGCCCCGATCGCCCGCCGTCGGTTGACGCGCGCGTTTGGGCGGACGCAGCCGCAGGTCAGGGAAAAACAGATCAACCGGATTGGGGGTTTTGCCCAGAGCGCCGACAATTTCCCGATAGACCGGCAAAAGGCGCAGAGGTTGATTCGGCTCGCCCGCCATCAGGTCATCCAGATATTGATGCAGGGCGTCGAAGCCCTTTTTTGCCACCGGCAACGCCACATCCGGTTTTTGTTCCCCGTTTTCCAATCCGGCGAACAGCACCCCCAACATATCGACAAACTGGGTGGCGCCATCCAGACCCACAATGGTTAACGCGCCATACACCTGTTGCAGATAGGTGCGCGCGAACTTGATTTGGGTTATGTCCTGTTGCGCCTGAAATTCCTTGACCGCCGTTGCGGCCTGTTCCAGCGCGAGATCAACTTCTCCCTTAACCCAGGAGAGTGGGCCGACATCAAATTTTGCGACATTCGTGGCAACTGCATTCATTTGTCAAACTCACTCCGGTTTTTGAATCCCGCTTTTCAGAACGGGGCGGAGGCCGGACACTTCGGAAAAAACCGGAGCATCAAGCGTAAGCCAGACCGGAAGGGAAGGGAAATCTCTTCCGGCATCAAAAGGTTTGTTGCTCAATTTACCCTGAAGCCCGCGACCGAACCCTTCAGTTCGGAAGCTAGGGCAGTCAGTTCATCCACAGCTTCGGCGGTGTGGTTGGTGCTGACCGTGGTCTGCTGGGTGATACGCAAAATATCCTGCATCAATTCCGCGACCTGGGTCGCTGACAGGGATTGTTTTTGCGTAGCGGACGAGATGTTTTCGATCAGGGCCGCCAAATCGTGCGACACCTGGCCGATTTCCGACAACGCCTGACCGGCGGCGTCGGAACGCTTGGCGCCTTCCACCACGCCCTGCGTCGATTGCTCCATGGCGGAAACGGCGTCCTGGGTGTCGGTCTGAATGGTCTTCACCAACGCGGAAATCTGCTTGGTGGCTTCGGCGGAACGTTCCGCCAGTCGCTGCACTTCTTCCGCAACCACGGTGAAGCCGCGTCCGGCCTCGCCCGCCGAAGCGGCCTGAATGGCGGCGTTCAAGGCCAGTACGTTGGTCTGTTCGGTAATGTCGGAAATCAGTTCCACGATTTCGCCGATTTCCTGCGAGGATTCGCCCAGCCGCTTGATGCGCTTGGAGGTTTCCTGAATCTGCACACGAATTTCATCCATGCTGCGGATGGAATCCTGTACGGCGGTCGCGCCCTTGTCAGCGGCGGACAGCGAAGCGCGCGCCACCTGCGCCGACTGGCTGGCGTGACTGGAAACGTCGTTCATCGATTTCGCCATCTGCAAGGCCGATTCGCCCGCGATGTTGATTTCTTCGCCCTGCTTCTCGGCGGCGCTCATCAGTTCCGTTGAAGCCGTGCGCGCGATTGCCGTCGCCTGGGTTACGCGCAGGGCGGCGTCGTTGATGCGCCCGACCAGCACACGCAGTTCTTCAATGGTGTAGTTGATGGAGTCGGCGATCGCGCCAGTGATGTCTTCCGACACCGTGGCGGTTACGGTCAGGTCGCCATCCGCCAGATCGCCCAGTTCGTTCATCAACCGCAAAATGGCGTCCTGGTTCTGGCGGTTGGTGGATTCGGAAGCCTGACGTTGGAGATCCGCTTCCTTGTGCTGCACCTCGGCTTCTTCGGCGCGTTTTTTCATGTCGTTACTGTTGATTTTCACCATTCTGAAAAGGATGATGACAAATATCAGCCCCAGCGCCAACATGCCAATAAAGAAAGTTCCCCGCGCGGAAAGTTCGCCCTGATACGCTGCCTGCAAGGCATTGGCTTCTTCCAGCAGGGTGTCGCTTTCGTTGAAAATTTCACTGCCGGACAACTTGGCCTGCACCAGAGATTGCAGGTTTTCAAGCACGGCCTCAATCGCGCCCTGATACACGGCAAACACCACCGAGATTTTTTTCAGCGTCTCGCGGGTTTCCGTCGAATTATTATCCCGCGTCAGATTTGTCAGAATGGCCTGGAAGGCTTCCTTGTCCTTGCTCAGCATGAACGCCGCTTCCGAGCGGATGGTGCCGCCGCCCAGCAAGGCATTGGCGTTCTTGGCGATGCGCTGGCTCAACATGACCAGCTGGCTGGCCGCGCCAACATCCCGGATGCCGCTGCCATCCTGTAGTTTGGTGGTGGTCAGTTGCGCGCTCAATTCCAGCAATTCGGTATTGCGCTCATCAATGGCGGTTACGCTTTTCCCCAAAGCGACCAGGTGCCGTTCCTGGGCGAGCAGGGTGGTTGCCGCTTTTTCAAACTTGACCCAGTGCTTTTCCAGCACATCCAGTTCTTTCCGCACACTGTCCGGCGACGGCTGAACGCTGACGCCATTGACCATGCCGCCCGTGCTCAGTTGCAGCAGCAGGCGGGCAAACTGTTCGCGTGACTCTTTCAACTGGACAAACGAAGGCGCGTTCCCTTGCAGGGCAAGCGAGGAGCTTTTCGCCAAACGTTGCGACAACATCCGCATTTCCCCGGCAGCGGAAATATAGGTGGTGTGCTCGGTATATTTGATGTTGTCGTAGATGACCAGACCGATCATGACCGCCACCACCAGACCCAGCGAAACGCCGAGCGTCACCATGCTGCGCCGACTGTCCCGCGTGTCCTCGGCGCCGCCCTTGACCGCTTTTCTGTTACTCCTGCCTCGCCTGTTGGCGTTGGAATTCGGGGCAATGGTCATTGCCTCATCCATCGGTTTTTTATTCCCGGACAACTTGGACAAATTCATCTTGAAAGCCATATCTATCTCCGCAATCAGGCGACGATGTTTATAAATTGAGGATCGGAAAGCAAAACGCCCAGATCAAGGCGATGCCATTTGCAGCCATCCTTGTCGATCAGGGTGGCGGCATTCCAGGCGGGCGCATCGGAAGGCGCGGGTTCCACGCTGAAGTCCACCGGGTTTTTCAGGCCCAGCAAACGGGATACCAACAGCGCGGCATTGTTGCCGTGACGCGCGCCGACCAGCAAAAGACGCGAACCCGGCGCTTGCGGGGGAGTCGGCGCTTCTCCCAGAAAGGCGGGGAAATCCGTAACGGCGTACAGATTGCCGCGAATGTTGGCCAGACCGGAAAATGCCGATCTGGTCAGCGGCACATTGGTCAGCGGTGGCGGCGGCACGATTTCGCCGGATTCGGACAAATCCAGCAACCAGAGCGTCTTGCCCGCCTGCGCGCCAAGCAGGGACGAAGCGCTCTCTCCCAGCGCCGCTCCCGCAAGGCGGCTGGAGAGATGCTCCTGAAATTCACGCAGACTGATGCGTCGTGACATAAAATATCCGCCTGGAAGGGTTAGGGCAGCGCCGCAATCTTCTGCAGCAACTCTGCGTGGTTGATCGGCTTGACCAGATAATCAACCGCGCCCTGCCGCAAACCCCAGATTTTGTCGGTTTCCTGTCCCTTGGAGGTGCACAGGATAACAGGAATCTGTCCGGTAGCCGGATCCTTGGCCAGGGTGCGCGTCGCCTGATAACCGTTGGTGCCAGGCATGATGACGTCCATCAACACCAGATCGGGCTGGATCGCCTTGGCCTTGACAATGCCATCCGCGCCGTTTTCAGCGGTGATGACCTCATAGCCATGCTTGGTCAAGAGTTCAGTCGTGACGAACCGTTCCGTGGGGGAATCGTCGACAACAAGAATTTTCTTTATGGGCATTACAATTTCTCCTGAAAAATCCCTACTTCTGGGCAAACGCGAAATCCGCCACGGTTTGCAGCAAACTGTCCTTGGTGAAGGGCTTGGTCAGATACTGGTTGGATCCCGCCAGCCGTCCCTTGGCGCGGTCAAACAGACCATCCTTGGAAGAAAGCATGATCACGGGGATCCTTTTGTAGTTGTCGTTCTGTTTCAACAAGGCGCAGGTCTGATAACCATCCAGACGCGGCATCATGATGTCGCAGAAAATGATGTCCGGACGGAAAGTGGCGATCTTGCCCAGCGCGTCAAAGCCGTTTTCCGCCAGAATGACGCCACAGCCGCCCTGGGCGAGGAAAATTTCCGCACTGCGGCGTATGGTGTGACTGTCATCAATCACCATCACCTTCGTGCCTCTCAGTTTTTCCAAATCAATCAATTTTTCTGACTCCCCGTAACCTGACCAATCCCGACAAATGCGAGAGTGTAATCCAATTTGAGCGCCATGATGCTGCGCGCTCACGATGTCATTAGGCGCTTTCAGGTAAAATTGCGTCAATGTTACTCAATTACCGCTCAATTCGCCACATTTTTAACTCCCGACGTTACATTTTCCTTGCATTTTCGGGCGCACGGGCGAGAATTCATGCCACATACTCCTCTTTCCTTCCCGCAAAAACCACCGCCCGTCGTGCTGGTCTTCGCCGCCAGCGACCCGACTTCGGGCGCGGGCGCGCAGGCGGACCTGCTCACCCTCGCCGCGCTGGACTGCCATCCGGTCACGGCGATCACCGCCCTGACCGCGCAGGATACGGTGGGCGTCTACAGCCTCAACCCCGTCGCCGCAGAACAGGTCGCGGCGCAGGCGCGCGTCGTGCTGGCGGACATGTCGGTTGCCGCCTTCAAAATCGGCGTGTTGGGCAGCGCGAACAACGCGCGTGTCGTGGCGGACATCGTGGCGGAGTATCCGGACATCCCGCTGGTGCTCGATCCGGTGCTCGCCTCCGGTCGCGGCGACGCCTTTGCCGACGAGGCGCTCATCGCCGTGTTGCGCGAAAAATTGCTGCCACGCGCCACGCTGATCACCCCCAACACTCCGGAAGCCCGCCGCCTGAGCGGATGCGCTACGGACGACTTCGCGTCAATCGCCGCGCGGCTCGTCGCCCTGGGCGCGCGCCATGTTCTGCTCACGGGCGCGCATGAGGCGGAAGAGTCTGTCTGCAACCGTCTCTACGACGCCAGCGGTCTGCTTGATACAAGCGCCTGGGCGCGATTGCCGGATGGTTTTCACGGTTCCGGTTGTACGTTGGCGACCGCCTGCGCCGCGTATCTGGCGCAAGGCAAGGACGTGCCCGACGCCGTGCGCGCCGCGCAAGGCTTTACCTGGCAAAGCCTTGCCCATGCCTTTCATCCCGGCAAGGGGCAATATATTCCTGACCGTTTCTGGCGACAAAAGCATGGCGTCGCCTGAACTCACCGGCCTCTACGCCCTCACGCCCGATACGGCGGATACCCGCTGGCTGACAGAAGCCGTCGACGCCCTGTTCGCGGGCGGCTGCCGTCTGCTGCAATACCGCAACAAGACGGCGGATGATGCCCTGCGCCGTGTACAGGCAACCGCGTTGCAAAAGCTCTGTCGGCAACACCGCGCTGCCCTGATGATCAACGATGACCTCTACCTTGCCGCCGACATTGGCGCGGAGGGCGTACATCTGGGGCGCGACGACGGCGACCTTGCCGCCGCCCGCCGTCTGCTGGGCGACAGGGCCATCATCGGCGTTTCCTGCTACGATGATTTTACACGCGCGCAAAACGCTGCCGCGCTCGGCGCAAGCCATGTTGCCTTTGGCGCGATGTACGCTTCTCCCAGCAAGCCGCAAGCGCCGCGCGCCGCGCGCTCCCTGCTCGCCCGCGCCCGCGCTGAACTTCATCTTCCCGTTTGCGCCATCGGCGGCATTACGCTGGAAAACGCCGCACCGCTGATTGCGGCGGGCGCGAACATGCTTGCCGTCCTCCACGACCTTTTCCAATGCGTCCAGCCCACGCGCATCCGCCTGCGCGCTGCCGCCTACCAACAACTTTTCAAGGAGACTCAAATCCCATGACCACCAATGCCGAACTGTTTGCACGCGCTCAAAAGCATATCCCTGGCGGCGTGAATTCTCCGGTGCGCGCCTTCCGCTCCGTGGGCGGCGCGCCGCGTTTTTTCGCCAAAGGACAGGGGGCGCGCTTCACCGATGTGGAAGGGCGGCAATATCTGGATTACGTCGGCTCCTGGGGGCCGCTGATTCTCGGACACGCCCATCCTGAAGTCATCGAAGCCGTGCAAAAAACCGCCGCTGACGGCCTTTCCTTCGGTGCGCCGATTGTCGCCGAAATCGAACTGGCGGAAACCCTCTGTCGCCTCGCGCCTTCGCTGGACATGGTGCGTCTGGTTTCTTCCGGCACGGAAGCTGCCATGAGCGCCATCCGGCTGGCGCGTGGCTATACCGGACGTGATCTGCTGGTGAAATTTGAAGGCTGCTACCACGGCCACAGCGACAGCCTGCTGGTCAAGGCGGGTTCCGGCCTCCTGACCTTCGGCAACCCTTCCTCCTCCGGCGTTCCGGCGGATACCGCCCGTCATACGCTGGTGCTGCCCTACAACGACGCCGACGCACTGGCGAAAGCCTTTGCCCGACAAGGCGAGCAGATCGCCGCCATCATCGTGGAGCCGGTTGCGGGCAACATGAACCTGATCGCGCCCGACCCCGCCTTTCTCGCCGCCGCGCGCGAACTCACCGCCCGCCACGGCGCGTTGCTGATTTTCGATGAAGTCATGACCGGCTTTCGCGTCGCCCTCGACTCCGCGCAGGGGCTATTCGGCATTACCCCCGATCTTTCCACCTTCGGCAAGGTCATTGGCGGCGGGATGCCGCTGGCCGCCTTTGGCGGACGCCGTGAAATCATGGAAAAAATCGCCCCGCTGGGATCGGTGTATCAGGCGGGAACCCTGTCCGGCAATCCGGTCGCCGTCGCCGCTGGTCTCGCCACCTTGCGCTTCATTGAAGCGCCCGGTTTTTATGAACAACTGGGCAGGCGCGCCCGACAACTCTGCCAGGGTTTGACCGCCGCCGCGCAACGGCACGGCATTGCCTTTTGCGCGCAAAACATCGGCGGCATGTTCGGTCTCTACTTCGCCAAAACCTGCCCCGGCAGCTTTGCCGAAGTCATGCAGTGCGATACCGCCGCCTTCAACCGCTTCTTCCACGCCCTGCTGGAAAGCGGGCACTACTTCGCCCCTTCGGCCTTTGAAGCGGGATTCATTTCCGCCGCGCACAGTGAAGCCGACATCAACAGCACCATCGCGGCGGCAGAACGGTATTTTGCGTGTCCCTGCGAACAACAATTTAGAAAACTTTGAACAGGTTCTGAGCGCCTGTGTCGGGCGTTGTTCCTGTTCGACGGCTCATGCGGTCAAGTGACGCGGCGGGCTGCACGTCCATTCAGCCCTGTCCTGCAACGCTTCAAAACCCCTCGTCTTTTTTATTCCGGCATATGCAACAAAAAACGCTCTAAAATCATTGAACGGAAAGAGAAGAAAATGAAAAAGATGGTTGCGGGCGTTGTGCTTCTGGCGGTTGCGCTTTGCGTCTGTCAGACGAACAGGCCAAACGGGGGGATATACACAAGGCAGCAAGAAGCGTGCGCGCGCGGCGACGCGGAAAGCTGCGCGATTTTGGGCGACGGGTATGAGCGCGGCAAGGCGGGAGCTTATGATTACGCAAAGGCCGTTGAATTTTATGAAAAATCCTGCGCGTTGAAGAATTATGCCGCTTGCGCGAACGCGGCGCGCATCCATTCCTTTTTCAAAGAGAGCGTGATCAAAATGCGGGCATACGCACGGAAAGCCTGTGACGCCAACATCGCCAGTGGGTGCGCGCACCTGGTTAGCGCTTATCTTTACGGTGCGGAAAGAGATGTAGCAAAAGCTCTGGCGCTTGCCGAAAAATCATGTAACGAAAACGATGGCTATGCTTGTGGCTGGCTTGGTCACATATATAAATCAGAAGAGGACGTAAACAGCGATTTGGCAACCGCAAACCGGTTTTTGCCAGAGCGGCGGAGCTTTATCAACAGGAATGCGATAAAGGTTATATGATTTACTGCCACAGGCTGGGTTTTCTCCATGACAACGGTACTGGCTTGCGCAGGATATGACAAAGGCGATCCCGCTGCTGCAAGCCTCTTCCTGCGATGCGAAAGTCAGTCCGGCTTGCGATCAGCTGGCGCTGATCTATGAATACAGCGAACATATGGAAAAAGATAAGGAAAAAGCGGCGCAATACAAGGGAAAATCATGTGATTCCGGTAACTCATATGGTTGTTTTGTCTTGGGAAGAGATTATTTACACGGTGATGATGGCGTTACAAAAAACGGGGTAAAAGCCGCCAGCCTGTTTCAAAAAGGCTGCGACCTTGATAACGTTGCTTCGTGTGAACGCCTTGGCGATTTGTACATGGAAGGCGAGGAAGGTATTGAACAGGACACGGCGCGCGCCATTGAACTTTATGAAAAGATATTTTCCCTGCAAAAAAACGGCTGCGAAAACGATAAAGAGCCATTTGCTTGCGAAAGTCTGGGCAATACCTACAAAAAAGGCAAAATCGTCCCTGTTGATCTTGCCAAATCCGCAGCTGCTTATGCAATGGCGCTTGCGCAATGGCAACACGGATGCGATAGCGAAGACTACATATCCTGCTTTGGGCTTGCAAGGATGTATGAAGAAGGCGAAGGCGTTGAAAAGGATGACCGCCAAGCCTTGCAGTATTACGATAAGGCATGCCAACAATATTACCCCGGTTGCCTCAAAAAATCTTTATTGGGGACCTCTGAATAATCGCGCTGCGCGCCTGCGTTTCCTTCGGGCGCAGCCTCCGCGCCGCAGGCGCGCATCGCCGCCCGCAAGGGCTAGACCGTGTACTGTTCTACGGCTTTTTGCATCCGGTCGGTGGCGGCGCGGAGGATTTCGGCGGTGCGGGTGGTTTCTCCGGCCAGCGTGAGGTTCTGGTCGGTCATGGAGGCCACTTGTTCGACGTTGTTGGCCATGGAAGTCATGGCTTCCTGCTGTTCGCCGGAGGAGTGGGAAATATCGCTTACCATCGCCAGTGTCCGCGACATTTGCGCGTTGATTTCCAGCAGGGCGTTGTGCGCGTTCTGCACCAGATTGACGCCGTTTTCCACCTGGCTTGCGCCCGCGCGCATTCCTTCCACGGCCTTGCCGGTCCCGGCCTGGACGGAATTCACCATGGCGCTGATTTCCTGCGTGGCTTGCGCGCTGCGTTCCGCAAGTTTTCTCACTTCGTCGGCGACGACCGCGAAGCCGCGTCCCTGTTCGCCCGCGCGCGCCGCTTCGATGGCGGCGTTCAAGGCGAGCAGGTTGGTTTGATCGGCGATTTCCCGAATCACGCCAGTAATGCGGGAGATTTCCCTGGAATGCTCGCCCATGCGTTCGACCTGACCCGCCGAGCTACGCACTGAATCCGCCAGCGCCAGTATGGTTTCGCTCGCCTGCCGCGCCAGTTCGCCGCCGCTGGCGGAAGCCTGCGACGCCATATGCGCCGCGTCAAGGGTGGTGGCGGCGTTGGCGGCGACTTCGCTGATGGATACCGTGATTTCTTCGATGCCCGCCGCTGCGGCTGCCGTGGCGTCGCTTTGCACCTGCGCCGAATCTTTCAGCACAATGACGCTCTGCGCGACGGCGTGCGCGGATTGGCGCACATCGCGCGAAGTTTCGTTCATGCCCTGCAAGGTGGATTGAATCCAGGCGGTGAGATGATTGAGACGGTATGTCACTTCGCCCAGCACGTCGGGACGTTCGCCGTTCAGTCGGGCACGTAGGTCGCCGCTGCCCAGCAGGGTGAACAGGTATTGCGAAACCTGCGCCAGATCCCGGCGCAGACGCGGCGCAAAACCCAGCAGAAAATAAAGTCCGTAGAGTAATCCCAATCCGCCCAGAATCCGTCCCGGCAACGCGGGCAGCAGGCCGGAGAATACGAGAAGCAAACTCATCAGCAGCAACAAAACGCCCGCCACAGTGCTTTGCAGTCCCAGGTTTTGCAGGTAATCACCGAGGGAGCGACGCGTAGACACCACGCGCCCATGTTCGACGCGGATGGACGTATCGCCGGCGCGGATGCGCTGATAAGCGGCTTCCGCCGCCTGAATGTCCGCCTTGTCGGGGCGTCCGCGCACCGACTGGTAGCCGATAATCCGTCCGCCCTCACGCACGGGCGCGACATTGGCGACCACCCAGTAATAGCCGCCGTCCTTGCGCCGGTTCTTGACCACTCCGCGCCACGGCAACCCTTGTTTGAGGTCGCGCCACATGTCATGAAAGGCTTCCGGCGGCATGTCGGGATGCCGCACCAGATTGTGCGGTTGCCCCGTCATTTCCTCGCGCGTAAAGGCGCTGATGCGGGCAAAGGCATCGTTCAATTCCACAATGACGCCCTTGTTATCCGTGCGCGAATAAATGAATTCGCCTTCCGGCAACAGCGTCTCAACTTGATTGACAGGCAGATTGGTTCGCATGGCGCACCCCACATGCAGAAAAGATGAAGTATGCAGAATAGCAGAACGGAAAACAGTTTCAATTCGGGAATGCCCTGCGGCTTCCTGATCGCCGATCCCGTATAATCCCGCCTTTTCATCCGGCAACCAAATCCATGTACGCGCAACGGCAAAGAATCACCCCCTTTACTCCCCTCACCGGCGCGCTGCGCGCGCTTTCCATGGACGCCATACAACAGGCCGGTTCCGGGCATCCGGGCGCGCCGCTGGGAATGGCGGAAATCGCCGAAACGCTCTGGCGGCGGTATTTGAAGCATAATCCCGCCAACCCCGACTGGCCTGATCGTGACCGTTTCGTGCTCTCCAACGGGCATGGCTCAATGCTGCTCTACGCGCTTTTGCATTTGACCGGCTATGACGTGAGCGTGGAAGATATTAAAAATTTCCGGCAGTTTGGCGCGCGCACGCCGGGACATCCGGAGGTGGGGCATACGCCGGGCGTGGAGACCACCACCGGCCCCTTGGGGCAGGGCATTGCCAACGCGGTCGGCTTCGCGCTGGCGGAAAAAGCATTGGCGGCGGAATTCAACCGTCCCGGTCATACGGTGGTCGATCATTACACCTACGCCTTTCTCGGCGACGGTTGCCTGATGGAAGGCGTTTCGCACGAAGCTTGTTCGCTGGCGGGTACGCTGAAACTGAACAAGCTGATCGTCTTCTACGACGATAACGACATTTCCATTGACGGGCATGTAGACGGCTGGTTCACCGACGATACGTCCTTACGCTTCGAGTCCTATGGCTGGCAGGTGATTCCCCTTGTCAATGGGCATGACGCGAAGGACATTGAAGAGGCGCTGGAAGCGGCGCGAACGGAAAGTGCAAGCCCCACGCTGATTTGCTGCCAAACCGTAATCGGCAAAGGGTCGCCCAACAAGGCGGGCAGCCATGATTGCCACGGTTCCCCCCTGGGCGCGGAAGAAATCGCCGCCACCCGCGCCGCCATCGGCTGGACGCATCCGCCCTTCGAGATTCCCGCCGAGGTATATGCCGCCTGGGACGCCAAAGCCAAAGGCGCGACGCTTGAGACCGGATGGCGGCAAGGCTTTGATGCCTACAAGGCCGCTTTCCCCGAACTGGCCTCCGAATTCGAGCGGCGCGTCATTCGCCGCGAACTGCCCGCCGACTGGTCGCAAACCGTCACGCGCCATATTGCCGATTGCCAGCGCAAGGCCGAAAACATCGCCACGCGCAAGGCCAGCCAGAACGCCATTGCCGCCTTGCTGCCGCATCTGCCGGAACTCTTCGGCGGTTCCGCCGACCTTGCCGCCTCCAACCTCACCTTTGTCAAAGGCAGTAAAGGCGTCACCGCCAACACGGGCGGCAATTACTGCTATTACGGCGTGCGCGAATTCGGCATGACCGCCATCGCCAACGGGCTGGCGCTCTATGGCGGCCTGATTCCCTACACCGCCACCTTTCTGGTTTTTTCCGACTACGCGAGAAACGCCATCCGCATGGCGGCGCTGATGAAACAGCGGCAGATCATGGTCTATACCCACGATTCCATCGGCCTGGGCGAAGATGGCCCCACGCATCAGCCCGTCGAGCAAATCCCCAGTCTGCGCCTGATTCCCAATCTGGATGTCTGGCGACCCTGCGACGCCACGGAAACCGCCGTCGCCTGGGCGGCGGGCGTCGAACGCGCGGACGGCCCGACGCTGCTCGCCCTTTCGCGCCAGAACCTGCCCACGGTGACGGGCGCGATTGACGCCGCAAGCATCAAAAAAGGCGGCTACATCCTGTCGGACGCCGAAAAACCGCAGGTAGCGCTGATCGCCACTGGCTCCGAAGTCAAACTGGCGCTGGACGCCCAAATCGCGCTGGCGGCGGAGGGCATCGCCGCGCGCGTGGTCTCCATGCCCTCAACCAATGTCTTTGACCGTCAAAGCGCCGAATACCGCGCCGCCGTGCTGGGCAGCCACGTTCGCCGCGTCGCCATCGAAGCCGCGCACGGCGACTTTTGGCGCAAGTACGTCGGCTTGCATGGCGCGGTCATCAGCATCGACACCTTTGGCGCGTCCGCTCCGGCGGGGAAATTGTTTGAGCACTTCGGGTTTACGGTGGAAAACGTGGTGCGAGCGGTGAAGAACCGGAGCGTCTGATGACGGAGATGAATCGAAAGTTGGCGGCATGACGAACCCCCTCAGCCTGCAAAAACTGGATGCTTTGCTCAGAAGCGGCGAAAGCTACACTCTCGAATTCAAGGAGCGTCCGGACAAATCGCTGGCGGCGGAAGCCTGTGCCTTTGCCAATGCCTCGGGCGGGCGCGTCGTCATTGGCGTGACCGATCAGGGCGTCGTCGTCGGCACGGATACGAGCAACGCCGCGCGCTCGTGGGCGCAGGACACGTTGAACCACATCGAACCGAGGTTGCAAACCTTCGATGACCGGGTTGACATCACCAACCCCGGCGGTCTGCCCAAAGGGGTGACGAAGGAGAATTTCGGCACGATCAGCGTCGCCCGCAACGGGGTCATCGCCAACTTGCTGCATCGCGCGCACTACATCGAAAAGATGGGCGCCGGCATCCCGCATATGCAACACGCCACCAACGCCCGCAAGGTTCCTGCGCCCACATTTTCCTTCGATGAATTTTTCAGGATCAGCTTTCCGAGGCCCGTGCTGGCGGCGGATGAGATCGTGCCTGCCGGGGCGCAGGAGACCAAGGAGAAAACTATCGGAAAAACAGTAGAAAGCAAGGGTGCGACTACTGGAAAAACTAGGGAGAAAACCAGAGACTTGCTCATGGACGCCATCCGCGCCAACTCCTTGGCGACGACGCAGGAGCTTGCGCAAGTGGCGGGCATCTCGCCCAAAGGCGTTGAGTGGCAACTGGAACGACTAAAGAAAGATGGCGTCATTACGCGAAGCGGCCCGGACAAGGATGGTCGCTGGGAGGTCGTGGCGTGAGTGAGGCTGTGAACACACGGTTGGCGCGACGCTTTGACGTGGGCGCGGCGCTGTTTTTGTGATTGACGATTTATCAACGGGAGAAAAACATGTCCATCAAGGTTGCCATCAACGGGTTTGGTCGTATTGGTCGCTGTGCCTTGCGCGCCATTTACGAGCAGGGATTGCAAAATGAGTTTGATGTAGTCGCCATCAACGCTTCCGGCGATTTGGCGACCAACGCGCATCTGCTGCAATACGACACCACGCATGGCCGCTTCGCCACGCCGGTGGAAACCGAAGGCGAAAACGTCCTCATCCTGGAGGGCAAAAGGATTCCCTTTTATTCCACCAAGAATCCGCGCGACATCCACTGGCGGACGCATGGCGTGGAACTGCTGCTCGAATGCACGGGCGCATACGCCAGCAAGGAAAAGGCGCGAGTCCTGCTCGAACAGGGCGCGAACAAGGTGCTGATTTCCGCGCCGGGCGGCGATGATGTCGATGCCACGGTGGTCATGGGCGTCAATGAGCATGTGCTGGATTACGCCATGACGGTGGTCTCGAACGCTTCCTGCACCACCAACTGTCTCGCGCCGGTCGCCAAGGTGCTTTCCGAATCCATTGGCATCAAGCAGGGCTTGATGACCACGATACACGCCTACACCAACGATCAGGTCACGGTTGATGCGCGGCACAAGGATTTGCGGCGGGCGCGGGCGGCGGCGGCCAATATCATCCCCACCAAAACCGGCGCAGCCAAGGCGGTCGGGCTGGTGCTGCCGCAACTGAAAGGCAGGTTCGACGGCTTTTCGCTGCGCGTACCCACCCTGAACGTCTCGCTGGTGGATTTGACCTTTACGCCCGAACGCGCCACGACGAAGGAAGAGATCAACGCCTGGATGACCGCCGCCGCCAATGGCCCGCTACAAGGCATCCTCGCGGTGAACACCGCGCCGCTGGTGTCTTCCGACTTCAACCACACCACGGTTTCCTCCACCTTCGACGCCACGCAAACCCGCGTCCTCACCGATGAAGATGGCGCGACGCTGGTCAAGGTGTTAGCCTGGTACGACAACGAATGGGGCTACTCCTGCCGGATGCTCGACGCGGCGCGGGCGTGGGTGCGCGCGAAATGAGCAGGCGTATGCTAAAACGAAATGAATCCCGACGTTTCCCGCCGCATGGTCGGGCTTCGCGGCAGGCTTGAATCTTGCCGGATGCCGTATTCAGGCAAGGCTGTGCTTGAATGTTTTGACAGGGAGAATTCATGAAAGATTACTTGTTTCTTTTCGTGCCGCCGACAATGTTCCTTATCGCTTGCCTGACGCTACCCCGATTGAAGGATAGGCGTATATTGTTCCTCGCGGTATGTCAGGGCAACCGCGCTATAGATGCCTGAGGTCTGGCATGAAATGAGTTGAGGGAAGGTTTTTTTGTGAGGTTCTCACCTGTTTCCCAATCCCCAGCCCTATTTTGCCCGGCTACCCGACCTACGCCGTGAGACCTTGAACAAGCTGCATGCCTTGTCTGACATACTTTCCATGGCGCTGATTGCCATCGTGTCCGGTGCGGACGACTGGGAGACGGTGGAGGATTTTTGCTGTGACAAAGAAGAGAGGTTACGGCAATTCCTGCCGCGCAAGAATGGTATTCCCTCACATGATACGTTTGCCCGTGTTTTCTCGCGCCTAGACGCAAAGGCCTTTGAAGTGGCGTTCTTCGAGTGGGCATCTGTCGCAGTGAAAGGTACGGAAGGGATGGAACCTGTCCGGCATCTGGCGTTGGATGGTAAAACCGTGCGCGGTTCGCGCAGCAAGGCGGGACGTGCGCTTCACCTGCTTCATGCTTGGGCGTGCGAGCAAGGTGTGCTGGTTTTGCACAAGAGGTGGTGGATAAGAAAGCTAATAAAATTGTCGCCATCCCGGACGTACTTTCCTTGTTTGTTCTTTCCGGCGTTACCGTGACGATAGACGCGATGGGCTGCCAAAGAGCCATTGCCCAACAGATTGTAGAATGGGGAGGCGATTACGTGTTGGCGCTGAAGGGGAATCAAGGCATCTTGCACAAGGAGGTGCGACTCTTTATGGAAGATTTGGCAAAGAAAGAAGCGCCCGCTGAAGAAAGTTGCGAGAAAGAGCATGGTCGCATCGAAACGCGCCGGGTATGGGTGAGCGACCGCATCGACTGGATTGAAGGGAAGTGCCGTTTCACGGGACTCAAGAGTCTGGTACAGGTTGAAGCGGTACGAGCGATGGGCGACAAAACAAGCACAGAATGCCGTTGTTTCCTGAGTTCCTTGCCACCGGATGCAAAACGGACTAGAGCATTTTAACTTAACGTTGCGCATATCCATCATGTTTGAACCCTCCTGAGATGTCTGAAATGGAGATGCAATTGAAAGCTTGGGAGATGGCCTGATCGAGAAGTTCTTTGGCTCG
>JAIRZG010000180.1 GCA_031267345.1 Zoogloeaceae bacterium | reverse complement strand
CACACCACCTTGACCACATTGGGATCAAAAAATTCCGCCGCGTCTTTCAGGGGATGCGCCAGCGTGGCGATGTCCGCGCCGCTCTCCAGCAGGCTCTGGGCAACGCGGGCAATGTGTTCCGGCGCAATCAACGGTTCGTCGCCCTGCACATTGACTACTGCCGTCGCGCCCTCCCATCCGGCGTTTGCCGCGACTTCCGCCAGACGATCCGTGCCGCTGGCATGGCCGGCGCGTGTCATCATCGCCTTGAGCCGGGGCAGCGCCTCTACCTGAATGACGGCTTGAATGTCGGCGTGGTCGGTGGCGACAATCACCTCTTCCGCGCCGGACGCCAGCGCCTGTTCCGCCACCCGCACGATCATCGGCTTGCCGCACAAATCCACCAGCGGCTTGCCCGGCAGGCGACTGGAAGCGTAACGGGCGGGAATGACGACCTTGAAGGGCGGCATTGCTCAGGCTTCTTCGGGCGTCAGGGCGCGTGCTTCTTCTTCCAGCATGATGGGAATGTCGTCCTTGATGGCGAACGCGAGCTTGCAGGGCTTGCAGATCAATTCCTGTTCGATTTTTTTGTACAGCAACATGCCTTTGCAGAGGGGACAGACGAGGATGTCGAGGAGTTTTGCGTCCACTTGAGTTTCTCCAGCAGGAGGTTGAAAAAGGTCGGCGGAAGTTCCGCCGTGATCGGCAGCGCCCAGATTTCCGGCATACCGGGCGAGGCACAGAATCGGGCGCATTTTACGCCATCCTTTTCCGTCATCAGCAGGACTTCGCCCGGCAGGAACATCAAATCGCCGCTTTGATAGGCATGATGATCCGGAAAAACATGGGGGGAAAACTTCAGCCCCATGTGTTCGAGTGTGCGAAAAAACCGCTCCGGATGTCCGATGCCCGCCAGCGCGCGCAACGTCTGCGGCGCAAAATCGTCCGCCGTACAACGGATTTCCGGATTGTCCAGCCGGTAAAACGCGCCGGGAAGCAGCCGCATGTCAAAACTCGCGCCGCCCGCGCAGGCCGCCAGCACCCGCGCGTCCGGCGCGCCATTGAAGACCACGGCATCCACCCCGACCAGACGGGAAAGCGGCTCGCGCAGCGGCCCCAGCGGCAGCAGATGACCATTGCCCGCGCCACGCCCATCGAATACCACAATCTCCACATCGCGCCGCAAACGCAGGTGTTGCAGACCGTCGTCGCAGATCAGCACATTCACGTCCGGACAGTTTTCCAGCAACGCCGCGCCGGTCGCCGCGCGGTCGCGGCCTACCCAGACCGGCAGCTTGCCGCGCAGGGCGAGCAGCACGGGTTCATCGCCCACCAGAGCGGGATCGGAGTGCGGGAAAACCGGACAAGGCGTTGACGCGCTGCGGATGCGCCCATAGCCGCGACTGAGAATGCCGGGACGCCAACCCACCGTCCGCAACGCCTGGGCGATATACAGGGTCAGCGGCGTCTTGCCCGCGCCGCCCACGCCGAGATTACCCACCACCACCACCGGAACCGGCAGGGTGACGCGCCGCAACAGCCCGTAACGATACAGGGCGCGACGCAGGGCGGCAAGGATGGCAAAGAGCAGGGCCAATGGCGCGAGCGGCAACAAGGCGAGAGCCAGCTTGCGTTGGCGCCAGCGTTGGATCAGCCATGCGGTTACGCCGACTTTCCAGCGCGGCAGTCGGCGTTTTTTGACGTGCATGGCGCGTTTTTAGGAATGACCGCGCCGTCTTACGGCGCAGCCGGCGGCGTCTGGATGGTGAAGGAAATGCGTGGATAACCCGCCGACTGCGCCGCCTGCATGACATCAATCACGCTCTGATGCGTAGCCTTGGCGTCGGCGCTGATGACGATGAGCGGATCAGTCTGGCCTGCGGCGGCCTGTTGCAGGGCTTCGCTGATGAAATGCACGTCATTGGCGCGCAGAAGCTGCTTGTTCACCCGCATCTGACCATCCGCCGTAATCGCCACTTCGACTTCATCAAGCAGGTTCTGCGTCTGTTCGGCGTCGGCGGAAGGCAGGTTGATTTCCAGTCCGGCGAAACGGGAATAGGTGGTGGTCAGCATCAGGAAAATGATGACCACCAACAGCACGTCGATCAAGGGAATCAGGTTGATTTCCGGTTCTTCACGACCACGCTGGCGGGAGAAGTTCATGCGCTTTCTCCGCGCTCGCCGTGCAGCACTTCCACCAGACGAATGGCCTGTTGCTCCATGTCCATCACAAAACTGTCGACCAGCGCCCGGAAATGCCGCCAGAAAATCATGCTGGGAATGGCGATGAGGATGCCAAAACCGGTGTTGTACAGCGCGGTGGAAATACCATGCGCCAACGCCATCGGGTCTTGCGCGCCGACCGCGCCGCCCTGCGCGCCGAACATTTCGATCATCCCCACTACCGTGCCGAACAGCCCCATCAGGGGCGCGATGGAGGCAATGGTGCCCAACGTGGTCAGATAGCGTTCGAGATCATGGGTGACGGCGCGTCCGGTTTCCTCAATGGATTCCTTCATGATTTCGCGCGAGGCGTTGCGATTCCGCAAGCCCGCCGCCAGCACCCGACCCAGCGGCGAATGTTGCTCCAGTTCATGCAGGGCGGCTTCGTCTATGCTGTTCTTGTTGCGCAGGACTTCGCTCAACACTCGTTGCAACAGGCCGGGCGGCACAACGCGACTTCCGCGCAGGGAATAAAAACGCTCGCCAATCAGCGCCACCGCAATCATCGAAGCCAGCAACAGGGGCCAAATCGGCCAGCCCGCCGCCTGCACGATGGAAAACAGGTTTGTAGACACATCGCCTCCAGTCAATTCAAAACAGGGATCAAAGAGCGGGTTATTGTGCCTTCAGCACAAGGGAAGGGCAAGCCGGATGTCAAGTCCGGGGCGCAAGAACCGGGGGAACGTCGATCAGACCCCTGCCCAGCAAATACAGTTCGGCGCTGCGGTCACGTGAAGCCTTGGGTTTGCGGGTGGCGACACGGATAAAGCGTTCGCGCATGGTTTTGATGAAACTGTCGTAATCGCTGCCCTGGAACGCCTTGACCAAAAACGCGCCTTGCGGATGCAGGCGCGCAACCGCGAATTCCAGCGCCCGTTCCGCCAGCGCCATGCCACGCGCCTGATCGACCAGCGCCACGCCGGAGATGTTGGGCGCCATGTCGGAGAGCGTCAGATGCGGCCTTTGCCCCGCCAGCAGGATATCAAGCCGCTGCAATACTGCGTCTTCACGAAAATCGCCCTGGATGAATTCCACGCCGCTCAAACCTTGCATTTCCAGCAGATCGAGGGCGAATACCCGGCCTTCCGGCCCCACCCTGCGCGCCGCGACCTGTGACCAGCCACCGGGAGCCGCGCCCAGATCGACCACCACATCGCCGGGGCGCAGCAATTTATCGTGGTCGTCGATTTCCATCAGCTTGAAGGCCGCGCGCGAACGCCAGCCCTCCTTTCTGGCCTGTTGCACATAAGGGTCGGTGACATGCTCGCGCATCCACGCCCTGCTGGTTCTTGTTCTGCTCATCCGTTAGAATTCCGTGTTTCCCCAAAGGTTCGCCATGTTAACCCTTTCCTCCGAACAACGCCGCCAGTTGCGCGCCGAAGCGCATTCCCTGAATCCGGTGGTCGCCATCGCCCAACAGGGGCTTTCCGACGCCGTACTGAAAGAAATCGAAGTCTGCCTGAAGGCGCATGGCCTGATCAAAATCCGCGTCTACAACGATGATCGCGCCGTGCGCGAAGGCTATCTCGCCAGCATCTGCGAAACCCTTGTCGCCGCGCCCGTGCAACATATCGGCAAATTGCTGATCCTCTGGCGTCCGCGCCCGGAAGCAAAAGCCCACGCCAAAAAACCCGCCGCCAAAACCAAACGCCGCGCCAAGCGCAGTTATCAATGATTCAGGGAACAGAAAAAGTTGTCGGCGCCATCGCGCCGTAAATACCAAGGTGAGGGTCAGGACAAATTTCAGAATTTTTCTTATACCTAAAAGCAATATAAAGATATAAAACAATTCTTATAAAGCATTTAGCACCTTGTAAAATCGAAGAATTCCTTTTTTCTGGTCACGCTCATGACGGTTCCTCACGCCATTCTTTCCCATCTCGACGCGCTGGAAGCCGAGGCGATTCATATCATGCGCGAGGTCGCCGGGCAGTGCGGGCAGCCGGTACTGCTTTTTTCCGGCGGCAAGGATTCCGTTTGCATGTTGCGTGTGGCGGAAAAAGCCTTTCGTCCGGGGCGCTTTCCTTTTCCGCTCCTGCATATCGACACCGGTCACAATTACCCGGAAGTCATCCGGTTTCGTGACGCGCGCGCCGCCGAACTGGGCGAGCGGCTGATTGTGCGTTCGGTGGAAGATTCCATGCGGCGCGGCTCGGTGGTGTTGAAACACTCGCGGGAATCGCGCAACAAGCATCAGTCGGTGACATTGCTGGAAGCCATTGAGGAATTCAGCTTTGACTGCTGCATCGGCGGCGCGCGTCGGGACGAGGAAAAAGCGCGCGCCAAAGAACGCATCATGAGTTTTCGCGACGAATTCGGTCAGTGGGATCCGAAAAACCAGCGTCCGGAATTATGGGATCTGTATAACGCCCGCGTACACAAGGGCGAAAATATCCGCGCCTTTCCCATTTCCAACTGGACGGAACTCGATGTCTGGCAATACATCGCGCGCGAAAATCTGGCGCTGCCGAGCATTTATTTTTCCCACGCGCGTCCCGTCGTGCGTCGTCAGGGCGCAATCGTGCCCGTTACCGATCTGACCCCCGTCCGGCCCGGCGAAACCATTGAGGAAATCCGGGTGCGCTTTCGCACCGTCGGCGACATCACCTGCACCGCGCCAGTCATTTCGGATGCCGACAACATCGAAAAAATCCTCGCCGAAACCGCCGCCACCACCATCACCGAACGCGGCGCGACCCGTCTGGACGACCAGACCTCCGAAGCCTCGATGGAACAACGCAAAAAGGAAGGCTACTTTTGATGCCCCTAAATCCCGCGTCTGACGCCGCACCTCCTCCTGTTGACCACGGCCTGTTGCGCTTTCTCACTTGCGGCAGCGTCGATGACGGCAAAAGCACCCTGATCGGGCGGCTGCTCTACGATACCCGCGCCATTCTTGCCGACGCGCTGTCCGCCATCGAAAAAACCTCGCAAAAGCGCGGCCTGGATTCGGTGGATTTATCGCTCCTGACCGACGGTCTGCAAGCCGAGCGCGAACAGGGCATCACCATCGACGTGGCCTATCGCTATTTTTCCACCGGCGCGCGCAAATACATCATCGCCGACGCGCCGGGGCACGAGCAATACACGCGCAACATGGTCACGGCAGCCTCCACCGCCGACCTCGCCATCATTCTGGTGGACGCGAGAAAAGGCGTGCTCACCCAGACGCGGCGGCATTCGATCATCGCCCACCTCCTTGGCATTCCGCATCTGGTCGTCGCCATCAACAAGATGGATCTGGTCGACTACGCGCAGGAAGTTTTTGTCCGCATTATGGCGGATTATCTTGAGTTCGCCAAAAAACGCGGCATCGACGACGTGCATTTCATCCCCATTTCCGCCCTGGAGGGCGACATGGTGGTTGAGCGCGGCGAAAATCTCGACTGGCATCAAGGTCCGACGCTCATCGACATTCTGGAGGCTGCGCCGCTGGCGCACAGCGAACACGCCGAACCGTTGCGCTTTCCCGTGCAATATGTCTGCCGCCCGCAAGCCTCCGCCGACCCCGAACTGCACGATTATCGGGGTTTCATGGGGCAGGTGGAATCCGGCAAGGTCGAGGCGGGCGATGCCGTCAGCGTCCTGCCTTCAGGGCTGGAAACCACAATCAAGGCCGTGCATCTGGGCGGCGCGAACATCGGGAAGTCCATCGTCGGACAATCCGCCACCCTGCTGCTGGAAGATGAAATCGACATTTCGCGCGGCGACATGATCGTTGCCAGAAACGCCGTTCCCGCCGCGCAAAAACAGCTCAAGGCCATCCTTTGCTGGCTGTCGGAAACGCCGCTGGACACCGCCCGCAGCTACTTGATCCGCCACACCACGCGCGAAGTCAGAGCCAAACTCGCCCACATCACGCATCGGCTGGACGTGAATACCCTGGAACGTCTGCCCGCCGAAAAACTCACCATGAACGACATCGCCCGTGTGGAATTCAAACTCGCCCAACCCGTCTTCACCGACCCTTACGCCCAAAACCGCAACACCGGCGCCTTCATCGTCATCGACCCCAGCAACAACAACACGGTGGGCGCGGGGATGGTTCTTGCGTAACGGCGTGACCCTTGCGGGCGGACGCCAGGACGAATGGCGATGCCGATCCCCTGATTCCTGACCGCTGTTTCCTGTCACGCCGTTTCGTTCACACTCCGGTTCAGGTCGGCGGTTTTGGTGAGCGAGCGCAGCAGTCCTTCCGTGCGGTAGCCCTGTTTTCCCAGTTGGCGCAAGTCTGCCGCCAGTGACGCGGCTTCGGTGCGGATGTCTTCTTCGTCCGGAAATTCATCGGCCTGCGCCAACGCTTGCACCGAGCGCAACAATTCCTGCAAGGCGCGACCAGCGTCAGGATTGATCGCCGCCATCGCCTTGACTTGACGCAGCCCCAGATGACGCAGTTCGCGTTCATGCCTCCGGACATTTGCCGTAATATAGTGCAACGGCATGATATTCATTTTGCTTGCCTCCTGCCTGCTTTAGCGGCAGAAACAGGCCGGGCTTTAGCTTGTCGTTCCCGTGGTTCCGGATTCCTGCGCCCTGACCTCCTGGGTAATCTTCATGGCGCAGAAATGCGGGCCGCACATGGAGCAGAAGCGGGCGGCCTTGGCGGCGTCGAGCGGCAGGGTGGCGTCGTGAAATTCGCGCGCGCGGTCGGGGTCGAGGCCGAGATTGAACTGGTCTTGCCAGCGGAATTCGTAACGCGCCTTGGAAAGGGCGTTGTCGCGGATTTGCGCGCCGGGGTGGCCCTTGGCGAGATCGGCGGCGTGCGCGGCGAGCTTGTAGGTGATGATGCCTTCCTTGACATCATTTTTGTCCGGCAATCCCAGATGCTCCTTGGGCGTCACGTAGCAGAGCATGGCTGCGCCGCACCAGCCGATCAGCGCCGCGCCGATGCCGCTGGCAATGTGGTCGTAGCCGGGGGAAATGTCCGTGACCAGCGGCCCCAGAGTGTAGAAGGGCGCTTCCTTGCAGGCGGCGAGCTGCGTTTCCATGTTTTCGCGGATGCGCTGCATGGGCACATGACCGGGGCCTTCGATGAGGGTTTGCACGTCGTGCTTCCAGGCGATTTCGGTGAGTTCGCCCAGGGTTTGCAGTTCGGCCATCTGCGCGGCGTCATTGGCGTCGTAAATGGAACCGGGCCTGAGGCCGTCGCCCAAAGAAAAGGCTGCGTCATAGGCTTGCAGGATGTCGCAGATGTCCGCGAAATGCGTGTACAGAAAACTCTCCGCGTGATGCGCCAGACACCATTTCGCCATGATCGAGCCGCCCCGACTGACAATGCCGGTCATGCGGCTGGCGGTAAGCGGAATGTGGGAGATCAGGACGCCAGCATGAATGGTGAAATAATCCACGCCCTGCTCGGCTTGCTCAATCAGGGTGTCGCGGAAAATTTCCCAGGTGAGTTCCTCGGCCTTGCCATCCACCTTTTCCAAGGCTTGATAAATGGGCACTGTGCCGATGGGGACGGGCGAATTGCGGATAATCCATTCGCGCGTTTCGTGAATATGCTTGCCGGTGGAGAGATCCATCACCGTATCGCCGCCCCAGCGAATCGCCCAGGTCATTTTGTCGACTTCCTCGGCAATCGAGGAACCCAGCGCGGAATTGCCGATGTTGGCGTTGATTTTGGTGAGAAAATTGCGCCCGATAATCATCGGCTCGGATTCGGGATGATTGATGTTGGCGGGAAGAATGGCGCGTCCACGGGCGATTTCGGCGCGCACGAATTCCGGCGTAATCTCCTCTGGAATGCTTGCGCGGAAGGCTTCGCCAGGGTGTTGGCGCATGAGCCGCGCCGCCATTTTTTCGTTCGCCGCGCCGGTATCCAGCAGGCTGCGCAGATAGGCTTGCCGGTTCAGGTTTTCGCGCAGGGCGACGAATTCCATTTCCGGCGTGATGACGCCATCACGCGCATAGCGCATTTGCGTCACCGTTTTCCCCGGCAGGGCGCGGCGCGGCTGGCGGGAAAGCGCAGGAAACCGTAGCGCGGCCAGCGCCGGATCCGCCAGACGGCGACGACCATATTCGGAACTCAACACGGGTTGCGGCGCGGTGTCATTTCTTTCCGCGATCCATTTTTCGCGCAGCGGCGGCAGACCGGAACGAATGTCGATGGAAACCTCCGGGTCGGTATAGGGGCCGGAACAGTCATAGACAAAAACCGGCGGATTGGTTCCGCCGCCGGAACTGGCGGGCGTATCGTCCTGACGGATTGCCCGCATGGGCACACGAATATCCGGGCGCGATCCGCGGACATAAATTTTGCGCGAATTCGGCAAGGGTTGCACGGCAGCGCCATCCACATGCGCGGCGGCGGCGGAAAAAATCAGGCAGGAAGAAGCGGGCAGCGTAGCGTTCATCGTAAAACTAACTCTGGTTGAAACCCCGCCCTTCAGGGCGGTGGGAGCCGACCCCTGCCTGAAGGCAGGGGTTTCAGGCGACCGTTTTGGGAGGGGAGAGAAACCCCTTTCAAAACACGTTAGACCGACAGGCCTGAAGGCCTGTCGCTAATTTCTTGCTGGTTTTTTACGGATGCGACGGGCAAAAGCAGGTGGCGACGGATAAACCCCTGACGGAAGGGTGCGAAGGTACTGGAAAGCGGGGCGGCGCGCAACCTGCCTGATCGCGTGGGACGACCTGCCAACATTGTGCGGAAACCGTTCGTGGCGATTAGGATGCGCGGGCGGGCGTCGTGGTGATGGTCGCGCTTTCATCGCGCCGGAAAAAATTGTCCTTTTCGCTATATCCTCAGCAAAATCTTTCGGGGCGCAGCGTTCTGCAAGCGGTTTCTTCGGGTATATCCATTACAAAAGAGACATGGCAAAAAACAGCAATAATTCAGCCGACATCGGATTTGAACAACAAATCTGGGCGGCGGCGGACATCCTGCGTGGCAACATGGACGCCGCTGCCTATCAACACGCGCTTACGTTGTCCCCATCAGCAATCCCCAACTCCATTCCCCTTTGCCGGAGAGCGAAGAACTGCGCCCCGAACTCGTCGAACATGCGCTTTCCCGCCTCGCCCAAGCCAATCCGAGATTCCGCGAAAAACTCCTGCGCGCCTGCGTCGCCGCCGTCGAACACGACGGCAAAATCACCATCGCCGAATCCGAACTCCTGCACGCCTTCGCCCAAAGTCTGGATTGTCCGGCGCCTTTCCCAAACGCATTTTTCGCCCGCGTTGCGCCGATAATTTATGCCTTGCCTCCCGTCTGCAATTCATCTTCTCCGCTTTCCGGATCATCGTCTTGAGAAGAGAGCAAACAGACGCGAAGGGTTTTTCATCGTAAAACTAACTCTGGTTGAAACCCCGCCCTTCAGGGCGGTGGGAGCCGACCCCAGCCTGAAGGCAGGGGTTTCAGGCGACCGTTTTGGGAGGGGAGAGAAACCCCTTCCAAAACACGTTAGACCGACAGACCTGATCAGAAGACAGAAGACAGAAGACAGAAGACAGAAGACA
>JAIRZG010000112.1 GCA_031267345.1 Zoogloeaceae bacterium | reverse complement strand
CTCAAAGGCTTTCGCCGGATTTTCTCCCGATTCGAGAAACTGGATGTAATGTTTTTGGGGTTTATTCATTTCGCACTGATCGTCGAGTGCTTGCGATAGTGTGAACACGCCCTAGAGAGGTGGGGGCGAACCCCTGAAGGTCTGTCGTTAATTTCTTGCTGACGGTATTGTTTTCGTATCTGTCTTCCGCTCCTTGAATCGCGCCAACAACCGCAAATCGTGGCCTATGGGCTGGATGTTGTGGAAAACGAATTCGATGCGCTGATCGAGCGTCGTCAATTCGGGCAGGGCCATGAGCGGGCGGGCGGCGTCGCCCAGGATGCAGGGCGCGAGATAGAGTAGCAATTCGTCCGCCAGTCCGGCGGCGATAAACGCGCCATTCAGCCTTGCACCCGCTTCGCTGTGCACCTCGTTCATGCCGCGCGCCGCTATCTCCCGCATGAGCGCCGCCAAATCAACCTGCCCCTGCGCGTCCGGCAAACACAACCACTCCGCGCCCTTCTCCAGCAACGGCGCGGCTCTTGAGTGGTCATCCACGGCGGAGACCACCAGCACCGGCGCGCCGGAAGCAAAAAGACGCGCATCCGGCGAGAGTTCCAGACGCGGGTCAAGAATGATTTTTACCGGCTGCCGATCCGTCTCCACGCCACGCGCGTCCAGACGCGGATCGTCCTTTCTCACCGTTCCCATGCCCGCCAGAAGGCCGCAAGCGCGCGCCCGCCAGTGGCGCCCATCCTGCCGCGCCGCCGCATCGGTAATCCACTGGCTATCGCCATTCTTCAACGCCGTGCGACCATCCAGACTGGCGGCGATTTTTAGACGCAGCCAGGGACGAGCGCGTCTCATGCGGGCGATGAAGCCGATATTGAGTTCTTCCGCCGCATCTTCCAGCAATCCGGTTTCCACTGCCACCCCCGCCGCCCGCAACTTCGCCAGACCGCGCCCGGAGACTTGCGGATTCGGGTCTTGCATCGCCGCCACCACCCGTCGTACGCCCGCCGCGATCAAGGCGTCCGCGCAAGGCGGGGTGCGCCCCTGATGCGAACAGGGTTCGAGGGTGACATAGGCGGTCGCGCCGTGCGCCTTGCCGCCCGCCGCCCGCAGCGCGTGAATTTCGGCGTGCGGCTCGCCCGCGCGTTGATGCCAGCCTTCGCCGACCGTCACGCCGTCGCGCGTCAACACGCAACCGACGCGCGGATTGGGTGTGGTGGTGAAGAGGCCGCGCTCCGCCAGCCGCAAAGCCTGCGCCATGGCGGCGCGGTCAGCGTCGGAAAAGTTCATCCGGGGAAACTTCCCGAATGACGCGCGAAAAGGCGTCGACATCTTCAAAATTGCGGTACACCGAAGCAAAGCGGATATAGGCCACTTTGTCCAGCCGCTTCAGTTCGCCCATCAGCAATTCGCCCAATTGTTGCGAACTGATTTCCCGCTCGCCCAGAACGCGCAAACGTTCTTCGGTATCCGCGAGGGCGCTGTCGACGGCTTCGGTCGTCACCGGACGCTTGCGAAGCGCCAATTCCAGACTGGCGCGCAGTTTTTCGCGCGAAAACGCCTCGCGCGCGCCATTTCTTTTGACCACCTGCGGCAACTGCGCCTCCGCCCGCTCATAGGTGGTAAACCGCTTGTCGCAGGCGGTGCACCGCCGTCGACGGCGCACCACGTCGCCTTCCTCATTGAGCCGCGTATCGACGACCGCCGTATCCGCCGTAGCGCAAAAAGGGCATTTCATGATGCGGTTCGTTCGCCCTTTGTATCCCGCTATGCGCCGTAAACCGGGAATTTCCGGCACAGCGCGGCGACATCGGCGCTCGCCCGCGCCAGCGCGGTATCATCCTTCGGCGCGTCCAACACGTCGGCAATCAGGTTGGCGACTTTTTCCGCTTCCAGTTCCTTAAAGCCGCGCGTGGTCATCGCCGGAGAACCAATGCGGATGCCGGAGGTCACAAAAGGTTTTTCCGGATCATGCGGGATGGCGTTTTTATTGACCGTGATATGCGCCCGTCCCAGCGCCGCCTCGGCGTCCTTGCCGGTAATTTGCTTGGCGCGCAGGTCGAGCAGGAACATATGCGATTCCGTGCCGCCGGAAACAATCCGCAGCCCGCGCTCTCGTAGCACCCGCGCCATGACGCGGGCGTTGTTCAACACCTGTTCCTGCGCCCGTTGAAAGGCAATGCCCGCCGCTTCCTTGAAGCAGACCGCCTTGGCGGCGATCACATGTTCCAGCGGCCCGCCCTGCAGGCCAGGGAAGACGGCGGAATTGATGGCTTTCTCGTGTTCGGCCTTCATCAGAACCACCCCGCCGCGCGGCCCGCGCAGGGTCTTGTGCGTCGTGGTTGTTACTACGTCAGCATGGGGAACGGGGTTGGGATAAAAGCCTGCCGCAATCAGGCCAGCGTAATGCGCCATGTCCACCCAGAAAATCGCGCCGATTTCCCTGGCGATTTTGGCAAAGCGCGCCCAGTCGATACGCAGCGAATAGGCGGACGCGCCCGCGATGATGATTTTCGGCTGGTGTTCGCGCGCCAAGGCTTCCATCGCCTCGTAGTCGATGGTTTCCTTGGCGTTCAGCCCGTAGGCGACGACGTTAAACCATTTGCCGGACATGTTGAGCGGCATACCGTGCGTCAAATGCCCGCCTTCGGCAAGGCTCATGCCCATGATGGTGTCGCCGGGCCGGGCGAAGGCCATGAGCACGGCCTGATTGGCCTGTGAACCGGAATTGGGCTGCACATTGGCGGCTTCCGCCACGAAAAGCGCCTTGGCGCGGTTAATCGCCAGTTGCTCAATTATGTCGATATGCTCGCAGCCGCCGTAGTAGCGTTTGCCGGGATAACCTTCGGCGTATTTGTTGGTCAGTTGCGACCCCTGCGCCGCCATGACGGCGTGCGAGACGTAATTTTCAGAGGCAATCAGCTCGATATGTTCTTCCTGGCGGCGATTTTCGGCTTCAATCGCCTTCCATAACTCCGGATCAACCGTTGCCAGCGTGTCTTTGGCAGAAAACATGAAATATGCCCTCAAGGCGTTGGGAAAAGAAGGAGGATTCTACATCAGGGATCAGCGGCAGACATCGCAAAACGTCGGCCTCCAGGCTGGAGTATGAAAACTCGTTAACAATCAACTGCTTATGCCATTGACTTGTAAATCATCTCAAAAAGGCGTCCACTCTTGATTTTTGGGAGCCGAACATGAAACAGGCGGGAGCGGAGACGCAACGATGGGCATTTTTTTCGGACTTGCCTGATCCAAGGGTAACGGAACGCACGGCGCACGACTTGTTTGACATTGTGGCGCTGGCCTTGTGCGCGGTGATGGCGGGCGCAGAAGGTTGGGACGACATTGAGGAGTGGGGAGGTGCGCGGGAGGCGTGGTTGCGCCAATACCTGCCACTGCGCAACGGGATACCCGGTCACGACCCGATCCGGCGGGTCTTCGAGTCCCTCTCCCCGGCGGTACTGGAAGAACGCTTTGTAGAATGGATGCAATCGCTGTGTCCGAACCTCAACGGCAAGATCATCGCGGTCGATGGCAAGGCGATCCGCGGGAGTGCTCGACATGGGCAGGGACTAA
>JAIRZG010000092.1 GCA_031267345.1 Zoogloeaceae bacterium | reverse complement strand
AAGGCAAAAGCCAAAACCCAAGGCTACGCCATAAAATCCCCCGATCTCAAAGGTTTCACTGCCATCGGAGAATTCGGCCTGACGCTGACCCCCGCCCAAAACAAGGCGCTGACGCTGGACATCGGCCTGCAAGGCTACGCCGGCAAACGTGAAGGCGTCACCGGAACCGCGCGGGTAAATTACGCCTTTTGAGGATTGCCCCATTCTCTCCCCTTCAAGGGGAGGGTTAGGGTTCAGGGATGTAGGGGCGACCTTTCACGCTTCTTGCTGCGCCGCTTCGCGATGAAAGGCTTTGTCGGTGGATTACGCGGCTTCGCCGCCAATCCGCCCTACTGACCCTCCAGCACAGGACGCCCGACAAAACCCCGCCACGCCCCTTCCCCTTCAAGGGAAGGGAGGGAACGGAGCGCCGTTCCTGTTTCGCCATGACAAATCTCTTCTGGCGATTACCCTGCCAATTGCCGTCCGCAGGGACATTACAGTAGAATCCATGTTTGCCGTGCGTTCAGCGCCGCCTTCTTTGGGAAAATCACGCATGAAACCCTTGAACAAATCCGACAAACTCGCGGATGTCTGTTATGACATTCGCGGCCCGGTGCTGGCGCAGGCGCGGCTGATGGAGGAAGAAGGGCACAAGATCATCAAGCTCAACATCGGCAATCTGGCGACTTTCGGCTTTGAAGCGCCGGAAGAAATCCAGTTGGACATGATCCGCAACCTGCCCAACGCGGCGGGCTATACCGATTCCAAAGGCATTTTCGCGGCGCGCAAGGCGATCATGCACTACACCCAGCAAAAGCATATCAAGGGCGTGGATATCGAGGATATTTACATCGGCAATGGCGTCTCCGAACTGATTGCCATATCCATGAACGCGCTGTTGAATTCCGGCGACGAAGTGCTGGTTCCTTCGCCGGATTATCCCTTGTGGACGGCGGCGGTGTCGCTCTCCGGCGGCAAGCCGGTGCATTATCTGTGCGACGAAGACAAGGGCTGGCAGCCCGATCTGGAAGACATCCGCAAAAAAATCACGCCGAAGACCAAGGCGCTGGTGGTCATCAATCCCAACAATCCGACGGGCGCGTTGTATCCGGAAGCGACGCTGAAGGCGCTGATCAAAATCGCCATTCAGCATAATCTGGTGATCTGCGCCGACGAAGTTTATGACAAAGTGCTGTACGACGGGCATACACATACCTCGATGGCGGCGCTTTCGGAGGATGCGCTGATCCTGATTTTCAACGGCCTGTCCAAAAACTACCGCTGCTGCGGCTATCGCGCGGGCTGGCTGGTGGTTTGCGGCGACAAGCGCCACGCGCAGGATTACATCGAAGGGCTGAACATGCTGGCGTCGATGCGCCTGTGTTCCAACGTGCCCGGCCAATACGCCATCCAGACGGCGCTGGGCGGCTACCAGAGCATCGATGATCTGGTCGCGCCTGCCGGACGACTGTGCCGTCAGCGCGACATCGCGCACGAACTGATCTGCGCCATTCCCGGCGTTTCCTGCGTCAAGCCCAAGGCCACGCTGTACATGTTCCCGCGTCTGGATCCGCTATTTTATCCGATCAAGGATGATCAGGAATTCATCCGCGAGTTGCTGGTGGCGGAACGGGTGTTGCTGGTGCAGGGCACGGGCTTCAACTGGCCGAATCCCGACCATTTCCGCCTGGTGTTCCTGCCTTACGAAGATGACCTGCGCGAAGCCATCAGCCGCCTCGACCGCTTTCTGGAAAGCTACCGCAAGCGGCATGGAACGGATAGAGGACGATGAATGCGGGCCTGTAAATGACGTGGGGAATCATCGTTGTTACCGACGGCGCAAGAAACGGGACGGCGGCAAAATGGCTGCCCAGGGCGGAGGCTGCGCGTCGTTTTTATTTTCGGGAAGGTTTTGACATTCCCGCTTTTTGTTTCAGGAAAAAATACACATGAACCCTCTCCATGTTGGCCTTTTGGGCATTGGCACTGTCGGCGGCGGCGCTTTTACAGTCTTGACGCGCAACGCGGCGGAAATCTCCCGCCGCGCCGGACGCCCGATTCACATCACCGTTGTTGCCGACAAAAACCTCGAACTCGCCCGCAGCATCACTGGCGGCGCTTGCCGCGTCACCGATGACGCCTTTGCCGTGGTCAAGGATCCGGCGATTGATGTGGTCGTGGAACTGATCGGCGGCACAGGCATTGCGAAAGAACTGGTGTTGCAGGCCATCGAGCGCGGCAAGCATGTCGTCACCGCCAACAAGGCGTTGCTCGCCGTGCATGGCAACGAAATTTTCGCCGCCGCGCAAAAAAAGGGCGTCATGGTGGCTTTTGAGGCGGCGGTGGCGGGCGGCATTCCCATCATCAAGGCGCTGCGCGAAGGACTTGCCGCCAATCACATCAAGTGGGTCGCCGGCATCATCAACGGCACCACCAACTTCATTCTTTCCGAGATGCGCGACAAGGGGCTGTCTTTCGCGGAGGCGCTCAAGGAAGCGCAAGCCCTGGGCTACGCCGAAGCCGACCCCACTTTCGACATCGAAGGCGTGGACGCCGCGCACAAGGCGACGCTGATCGCCGCCATCGCCTTCGGCATTCCCATCCAGTTCGATAAAGCCTATGTGGAAGGCATTACACGCCTGGAGGCCATCGATCTCAAATACGCCGGGCAACTGGGCTATCGCGTCAAACTGTTGGGCATTGCCAGGCGGCGCGCGGACGGCGTGGAACTGCGTGTGCATCCGGTGCTCATCCCCGCCAAACGTCTGCTCGCCAACGTCGAAGGCGCGATGAACGCCGTATTGGTCTACGCCGACGCCGTAGGCGCGACGCTGTACTACGGCAAGGGCGCGGGCGCGGAACCCACGGCTTCCGCCGTCATCGCCGATCTGGTGGATATTGCCCGCGCCGCCGCCATCGATCCCGACAACCGCGTTCCGCATCTCGCCTTCCAGCCCGACCAGTTGCACGATCTGCCCATCCTGCCGATTGTGGAGGCCGAAACCGCCTGTTATCTGCGCCTGAAGGTCGCGGACAAGCCCGGCGTGCTGGCGGACGTGACCCGCATTCTCGCCGATCAGGAAATCTCCATCGACGCCCTGCTGCAACGCGAACCGGAAGAAGGCGAAGGCGAAACCGATGTCATCGTGCTCACCCACCGCTGCAAGGAAAAACAGGCCGACGCCGCAATCCGCAAAATCGAAGCCCTGACCGCCGTCATTGGCAAGGTGACGCGGCTCCGGCTGGAAGATTTGCAATAGCCGGAGGCAAGATGTGCGTGCTCAAAGGTCAGTGCGCGGGAGAGGTTTTTCCGCTGCGTCGCCGTCGCGTCATTGGTTTTTTGGGCTTGTGCATCGGTCTTGTCTGCTTCGCTTTCCCTGCCCGCGCCGCCGCGCCTGAACATCATGCCTGGTGCGACGCGATGGGCAAGCGGCTGCGCAGCGTCAATGCCGCAAGCTGCCGCCAGCGGACGTTTTTTCCGGGCGCTTTCCGTTCGGTGGAAGGTCGCCCCCTGATGCTGCTCGATGTGCCGCCCGCCGCCGCGCAGCCCACGCCCGCCTTCATCCTGCCGCGCGCCCGTCTGCGCCGGGACGCCCCCGCGCTTGCGCCGCCTGCCGTCGCCTTGCCTGACCGTCCGCAGCCACGCGGCGCGACGCGCATCCTGCTCATCGGCGGCATTCACGGCGACGAACTGACTTCCGTCTCCATCGTCTTTCGCTGGATGGAATGGCTCAATGAAACCGAAGCGCAACGCCACCACTGGCGCGTCGCGCCGCTCGCCAATCCGGATGGCCTGCTCGCCCAACCGGCGCGGCGCACCAACGGTCACGGCGTCGATCTGAACCGCAATTTTTCCACACCGGACTGGTCACGCAACGCGCTCGACTACTGGCAAAGACGCACCGACAAAGACCCGCGCCGCTACCCCGGCAAGGCCGCCATGTCCGAACCGGAAACCCGCTGGCTGCAAAGGGAAATCGAAAATTTCAAACCGGATGTCATTGTTTCGGTACACGCCCCCTATGGCGTCCTTGATTACGACGGTCCGCTACAAAAGCCACGGCGCTTCGGTCGCCTCAACCTGAGCCAGCTTGGCGTCTATCCCGGATCGCTGGGGAACTTCGGCGGCGTACACAAAAACATCCCCGTCATCACCATAGAACTCCCTCACGCCAGCGCCATGCCCGGCGTACAGGAGCAACGCCAGATCTGGAACGACATGCTCGGCTGGATTCGCCGGTCCTTGCGGACGACAACGCCGCCTTCAGCGAAGGATGTTTCAGGTTGAACCGTGTCTTCAGACCCCTCCTCTCCTTGTGGGAAAGGTCAGAGGTAAGAGCGGGAAATGGCTCATCAGCGTATTCCAGCGTTGTTTCGCGCTTCATGCGCAATGACACGACGTTCCCGCTGGCTATAACCAGTGAGCGACGCTTTACGCCGGTAACTTCCGGTAACTTTTTCTAACATTTGCCATCTGTCTTCTGTTTTCCGGAGTCGCTATGCTGGTTGCTTCTTTTTTCCCGCCGTGATATTCGTGTTGATCAAACGTCGTTGCGCGCTGCTTCTGTTGTGTTTTGCATGGGCTGCCCCGCTGTATGCCGCGCCGGATCCTTTTGGCGTGGAAGCGGAGGTTGCCGCGCCCTGTCCGCAGCCGGGCGCTCCTGTCGTTTTGGGGGATTCGCCCCTGGATCTGGCGGATGTCATTGACCTGGCGCTTTGTCACAATCCGCAAACCCGCGCCGCCTGGGCGAGCGCCAAGGCGGAGGCGAATCTGGTTGGCGTCGCCCAGGCGGCTTATTTGCCGGATATTGACGCCAGCCTGGGCAGCAGTCGTCGTTACAACCGGAGCAGCGGCAATGACCGTGAATGGTCGCGGCAACGGACGGGGAATCTCACGCTTTCTTATTTGTTGTTCGACTTCGGCGGGCGCGCGGCGCGGCTGGAAAACAGCCGTCAACTGTTGAACGCCGCCATTTCCAATCAGGATGTCACCCGTCAGGCGGTGTTTCTGGAAGCCTTGCAAGCGTTTTATCAGGTACACGCCACCGCTGCCGGCGTGGAAGCCGCCGTAGCTGCAGAAACTGCCGCGCAAAAGAGTTTCAAGGCGGCGGAGGCGCGTCATCAGGCGGGAGTCGCCACGCCCGCCGACCGGTTGCAGGCGCAGACCGCTTTTTCGCAATCCAGCCTGAATCGCGTTCGCATTCAGGGCAGTTTCAAAAACGCGCAGGGCGCGCTCGCCAACGTCATTGGACTGGACGCGCACCATCCGGTCGCGCTGGCGCCGCTGGCATCGCCGCTGGTGGCGGTCGACCGCAATACGCCACCGCAGTTCGAGGCGAATCTGGAGCAGGCGATTGACGCTGCCAAACTGCGTCGTCCCGACCTCGCCGCCGCTTTAGCGCGTTACAAAGCGGCTGAGGCGTCGATTGATTCGGCGCGTTCGGATGGTTTGCCGCGCCTCAATCTTTCCACCGGCCCTGCCTACTCGGCGACGCAACTGGGCGACGACCACAGCAGCAGCCGTAGCGGCAGCCTGAATCTCACGCTCAGCATTCCCCTGTTCAGCGGCTTCGCCAACAGTTACCAGATTCGCGCCGCGCAAGCGCGGCTGGAAGAAAGCGTTGCAACGCGCGAAAAACTCGCTTTGCAGGTGAGCCTGGAAGTGTGGCAGACATGGCAGGATTTGCGCACCGCCAGCCAGAGCCTCGCCGCTGCGGCAGACCTGTTGGCGAGCGCCGAGGCTTCTGCCCGCGTCACGCTGGGTCGCTATCAGTCCGGCGTGGGCAACATTCTGGATGTGTTGAACGCCCAGAGCGCCCTCGCCGACGCGCGCATGCAACAGATTCAGACCGCCTACGACTGGCATATCGCTCGCGCCGCGCTGGCGCGCGCCCTGGGCGTGCTGGACAAGAACCTGCTCGACGAAGATTTCGCTTTTGTCGCGCCCGCCAATACTTCCCCCGCCCTGCCCCTTCGGAACGCGCCATGAAAAAAATTCCCTTCAAGCCACTGGCCCTGTCGCTCGCCCTCTGCGTACTGACGGTTAGCGCTTACGTCTGGTTTACCCACGATGGACGCATGCCGGAGGAACGCTACAAATTCGCCGAATTGACGCCTGGCGAGATTCGCCAGACGGTTTCCGCCAACGGCACACTGAATCCGGTGACGCTGGTCAATGTCGGCACCCAGGTTTCGGGCAGCGTCAAGGCGCTGTACGTGGATTTCAACGATCAGGTCAAAGAGGGTCAGGTGCTGGCGGAACTGGACGACGCCATGCTCGCCGCCCAGTCGCGGCAAAGCAAGGCGAATCTGATGAGCGCCAACGCCACGCTCGATCTGGCGGTCGCCAACGCCGACCGGATGCGTACCCTGTTCGCGCAGGAATATGTCTCCAAACAGGAAGTCGACCAGTCGGCGCAAGCCCTGAAAAGCGCCCAGGCGCAGGTGCGGCAGGCGCAGGCGCAGGCGGACAAGGACGAGGCGAATCTGGGGTACACCATCATCCGCTCGCCAGTTTCCGGCGTGGTGGTCGATCGTCAGGTCGATGTGGGGCAGACCGTCGCCGCCAGTTTCCAGACGCCGACCCTGTTCAAAATCGCGCAAGACCTCGCCCAAATGCAGATTGATTCCGCCTTCGCCGAAGCCGATGTCGGCAACATCAAGGTCGGTCAGCAGGTGATGTTTACCGTCGATGCCTTTCCCGACCGGAATTTCAGGGGCAAGGTGCGACAGGTACGGTTGAATCCCACCACCACGTCCAATGTCGTCACCTACAACGTGGTGGTGGCGGTGGATAACCCGGATCAAATCCTGCTTCCCGGCATGACTGCCTATGTGAATATCACGGTCGCCCAGAGCGACAACGCCTTGCTTCTGCCGAACGCCGCCTTGCGTTTTCGTCCGTCCGCGGAAGAAACGGTTCCGGCAGAAAAACCAAAAAGCGCGCCGGGTGGCGTGTTGGGCGGCATGACCGGCATGGGCGGCCCAGGCATGGGCGGCCCGCGCCGGAATAGCAACGGTCAAGCCCGACAAGGCGGCGCGTCCGAACGCCTGAGCAAAGGCACGGTCTACGTGCTGCGCGAGGGTACGCCGACTGCGCTAATCGTGAATCTGGGCATCACCGACAACCGCAACACCGAAATCATCGGCGACGAGTTGAAGGCAGGCGACAAGGTCATCGTCGGCATCGCCGAAGCAGGCGCGAGCGCCTCCAGTGGCGAGTCTTTGCGGGTAAGGGCGTTTTAAGCTGCGCGTCGTCCGATGACTATCCTCCCTATTCCCGCTCCGGTCATCGAAATCCTTGGCCTGTACAAGGATTACCAGACGCCCGTCGGCCCTTTTCCGGTATTGAAGGAGGTCAATCTCATCATTCACGCCGGTGAATTCGTCGCCATCATGGGGCCGTCCGGTTCCGGCAAATCCACCTTCATGAACATTCTGGGCTGCCTTGACCGTCCCACTTCCGGCGCTTATGTGCTGGAAGGTCAGGACGTAGCGCAGATGGACAAGGACGCCACCGCCCGTCTGCGCGGTCAGGCGCTGGGCTTTGTGTTTCAGGGTTTCAACCTGCTGCCGCGCATGAGCCTGGAAGACAATGTGGCGCTGCCCCTCGTCTATTGCGGCATCCCGAAGGAGGAACGTCGGCGACACGCCAGAACCCTGCTCGCCAAGGTCGGGCTGGAAGACTATGCGGCCAGCCTGCCCAACCGCATTTCCGGCGGCCAGCAACATCGCGTCGCCATCGCCCGCGCGCTGGTCAACACGCCGCGCCTGATTCTGGCCGACGAACCCACGGGCAATCTGGACAGCCACACCAGCGAAGAAATCATGCAACTGTTCTCCGCGCTGAACCGCGAAGGCATCACCATCGTGCTGGTCACGCACGAACCGGACATCGCCCTCCACGCCGAACGTCAAGTGCGTTTTCTGGATGGTCGTATCGTGCATGACGCGCCGACCCACGCCTCGACCCACCATTTTGCCGCGTCGGGGACCGTATGCTGATCGGCATGTTTCACGAAGCCTGGAGCGCGATGGGCGCGAACCGAATGCGCAGCCTGCTCACCATGTTGGGCATGGTCATCGGCGTCGGCGCAGTCGTGCTGATGATGGCGATTGGTCAGGGTGCGCAGTACGCGGTTGAGGAAAGCATCAACGCCATGGGCAGCAACCTGTTCATCGTGCTCTCCGGCGGCACGAATACCGGCGGCGTGCGCAGCGGCTCCGGCAACGCGCCCTCGCTCACCGCCGCCGATGCCGATGCCATCCGCGAATTGCCGGGCGTTGCCGCCGCCTCGCCTTCCCAGCAGGGTTCGGCGCAACTCGTGCACGGCGCGCTGAACTGGAACACCTCCGTCATTGGCGCGGTTCCGGATTATCTGGAAGTGCGCTCCTGGCCGCTCGCCTCCGGCGACCCCTTCACCGCCTCCGACCTGCGCTCGGCGACCCGCGTCGCGCTGATTGGCCAAACCGCCGCCGAAAACCTGTTTGCCGACGAAGTCCCCGTGGGCAAGACCCTGCGTATCGGACAGGCGCCCTACCAGATTCTCGGCGTACTCGCCAGAAAGGGACAAAGCCTGGACGGACGCGATCAGGATGATGTGCTCATCGTGCCGCTGACCACGGCGCAGCGCAAACTTTTCGGTACGCCCTTTCAAGGTTCGGTGCGCTCCATCATGGTCAAAGCCGAACGCCCGGAAATCATGCCGCAGGTGGAAATCGCCATCAACGACCTGCTGCGTCAGCGTCACCGGATGCGCGAGGCGCAGGAAAACGATTTCTCCGTGCGCAACCTCACCGCCGTCGCCGATTCCGCCGCCGAAACCACCCGCGTCATGTCCCTGCTGCTGGGCGCGATTGCCTCGGTATCGCTGCTGGTGGGCGGCATCGGCATCATGAATATCATGCTGGTTTCGGTGACGGAGCGCACCCGCGAAATTGGCATCCGCATGGCGATTGGCGCGCGCGAACGCGATGTGCTCACGCAATTCCTGCTCGAAGCCATCATCATTTCCGTAGTCGGTTGCCTGATCGGCCTCGCCCTCGGCGTGGGCGGCGCGGCGCTTATCAACATCCTCACTGACACGCCAGTGGTCATCTCCGGCAGCACCGTCCTCGTCGCCTTCAGCGTCGCCGCCGCAACCGGAGTTTTTTTCGGCTTTTATCCCGCCAGAAAAGCCGCCCGACTGGATCCGATCGAGGCGTTGCGGTATCAATAGGGAATAGGGCATGACGACGCGCCGCAGGCGCGCATCGCCGCCCGCAAGGGCTATGCCACGCAATCCACGTAATAGCGTCCATCCGCGCCCTTGACCAGCCCATGCACATCGGTTTCAAAGCCGGAGTAGGCGCGGTTGAAGTCGCGGGCGAATTCGAGATAGCGGACGATGGTGCGGTTGAAGCGTTCGCCGGGGATCAGCAAAGGGATGCCAGGTGGATAGGGTGTAAGCAGCACGGCGGTGACGCGGCCTTCGAGATCACTGATCGGCAGGCGTTCGATTTCGCGGTGCGCCATTTTGGCAAAGGCGTCGGCGGGGCGCATCGCCGGTTCCATGTTGGAAACATACATTTCGGTGGTCAGCCGCGCCACGTCGTTCTGCTTGTAGACGGCGTGAATCTGCTCGCACAAATCCTTCAGCCCTACCCGTTCGTAGCAGGGATGCTTGAGCACGAATTCCGGCAGCGTTTTCCATAACGGCTGGTTGCGGTCGTAATCGTCCTTGAACTGTTGCAACGCCGTAACCAGCGTGTTCCAGCGTCCCTTGGTGATGCCGATGGTGAACATGATGAAAAAGGAATACAGGCCGCACTTTTCGACGATAACGCCGTGTTCCGCCAGATATTTGGTGACAATGGCGGCGGGAATGCCGCGATTGGCGAATTCGCCGGAAACGTCCAGGCCTGGCGTGATGATGGTGGCCTTGATCGGGTCGAGCATGTTGAAATTCTCGGCCAGATTGCCGAAGCCGTGCCAACGTTCGCCGGGTTTCAGCATCCAGGCGGCGCGTTCCTCTATGCCTTCTTCGGAAAGATCGTCCGGCCCCCAGACCTTGAACCACCAGTTTTTGCCCGATATGTCCCATTCCTGTTCGACTTTACGCATGGCGCGGCGGAAATTCAGCGCCTCGGCGATGGATTCTTCCACCAGCGCCGTGCCGCCCGGCGCTTCCATCATCGCCGCCGCCACGTCGCAGGAAGCAATAATCGAATACTGCGGCGAAGTGGAAGTGTGCATCAGATAAGCTTCGTTGAACACATCCCGATCCAGGCGGTTATGTTCGGCGTCCTGCACCAGGATCTGCGAGGCTTGCGACAAGCCCGCCAACAGCTTGTGCGTCGATTGGGTGGCGAAAATCATGGATTCCTGACAACGCGGCCTGTCCGCGCCAATGGCGTGATAGTCGCCATAAAAATCGTGAAAGGCGGCGTGCGGCAGCCAGGCTTCGTCAAAATGCAGGGTTTCCACCTTGCCATCGAGTTCCGCCTTGATCGCCTCGACGTTATAAATCACGCCATCATATGTTGATTGCGTAATGGTCAGTACGCGCGGCTTGCCTTTGGCTTTTTTGGCGAACGGATGGGCGGCGATTTTTTTCCGGATGTTTTCCCAGCGGAATTCTTCCTTCGGAATCGGCCCGATAATGCCGTAGTTGTTGCGCGTGGGCATCAGAAACACCGGAATCGCGCCCGTCATCATGATCGAATGCAGCACCGACTTATGACAATTGCGGTCGACGATGACCACATCCCCCGGCGCGACATTGGCGTGCCAGACGATTTTGTTGGACGTGGAAGTGCCATTGGTGACGAAATACAGGTGGTCGCAACAGAAAATGCGCGCCGCGTTGCGCTCGGAAGCCGCCACCGGGCCGGTATGATCAAGGAGTTGCCCCAGTTCTTCCACCGCGTTGCAGACATCGGCGCGCAGCATGTTTTCGCCAAAAAACTGGTGGAACATCTGCCCGACCGGACTTTTCAGAAACGCCACGCCGCCCGAATGACCGGGACAGTGCCAGGAATAGGAGCCATCGGCGGCGTAATGGGTGAGCGCGCGGAAAAACGGCGGCGGCAGGGAATCCAGATACGCCTTGGCCTCGCGCACCACATAGCGGGCGATGAACTCCGGCGTATCCTCGTACATGTGGATGAAGCCGTGCAACTCGCGCAGCACGTCGTTGGGAATGTGGCGGGACGTGCGGGTTTCGCCATGCAAAAAGATGGGAATGTCCGTATTCCGCAAGCGGATTTCCTGCACAAAGGCGCGCAACCCGGCGATGGTTTCCTCCGGCTTCTGCGCCAATTCCTCGTCGTCGATGGAAAGAATGAAGGCCGACCCCCGGCTCTGCTGCTGGGCGAAAGAGCGCATGTCGCCATAACTGGTCAGCCCTTGCACCTCCATGCCCTCTTTGATCAGCGCATCTGCCAACAGGCGAATGCCGGAGCCGGAAGCGTTTTCAGAACGAAAATCTTCGTCGATGATGATGACAGGAAAATGAAAGCGCATGGAAAATCCCTTATTAAAAAGCTGTGGCTAGCGGCGGCTACACTGATCCGCGCGCAATATCGGCACGGATATCCACTGACCATCTCCCGCCCGTACAGACAAGCCGATGATACATTGTCTCAAATTCCAATCCACCCATGTCCGCGCTTCATAATCCGCGTTCTTTTGCGGTATGAAACTTCCTGCTATGTCGCAGAGGTTAAACCTTGACGATCTAAATCTGTATTGGAGTACGAAAGACTTGTTTGCTTCGATATGAATTTCTGCGAAAAGACGCCCGCCAATTCGTTCGGAGTCGGGCATCCCCAAACTACGGTTATCCCAATTATTCGTGAATATGCCGCCCGACGTCACGCTCCCGAAGCCAGGAATCCGGTCGCCCGCGCAACTACTTCCGGGATACCCCATCGTATAACCGCGCCTGTCGTCAACAATCACCCGCAACCTTGCTCTTGGAACGCCTTCCTGCGCTTCCTCAACAGGCTGGATGGCGCACCCCGTCAAAGCGCAAAAAAACAATAACCCAAGCACTTTCATCACTTTCATCGGGCAATCCCCCTGTATCTGTCGCTCAGCCGTCAAATACCCGGATCAAATCTTCGGCAGCGTCACACCCACCTGCCCCTGATACTTGCTGATCAGCGCATCCGCCAACAGGCGAATGCCGGAGCCGGAAGCGTTTTCAGAACGAAAATCTTCGTCGATGATGATGACGGGGAAATGAAAACGCATGTTTCAATCCTGTGGATGGCAATTCTCTACGGGTTTGCGGTTTCCCCGGAAGACAAGGCCACGCCGCTGTTTCAGGCCACGCTTCCGCGCATGGAAAGTTTGTCATTATAGATGGAATCATGAACGGGCAAGCGGGCAAAGAACGCGCGAAGGAAGATTTCCCCAATAAGGTTCCACCTTTGCGGACGGCGCGGGCATCGCGCCCGGCCCGCGTTCATCGGATTTCAACCCATGCCCCGTTTTGTGCGACGGCTTTTCTGGTGATTTTTCCGTTTTCAACGGAAAAGCCATACAGCGCGAATGCGCCATAACGTCCCGCGTCGGGAGGATTGGGCGTGAAAAAAGCCGTGTAATACAGGGTGCGGTTTTCCTCTTCGAGTATTCCAACCTGGACGCACGCGCCGGATTCCGCCAGTTCCTTGCTCGACAGGCTCTGTGACTGTGACCATTGCGCCGCACTTTGGATATTTTGCACCCTGCCGCCCATCGCCCGAATTTGCCACTCGAAATCGGCGCGGTTAAATGGCGCGCCGACTTCGAGCGTCGCGTAAAACGCTTCGGCGCTTTGCCGCGCGTCTTCCTCGCTTTGTTTATGGATCGCCGCATCGACCGGCGCCACGTTGACTGGCGCCGCGTTGACCGGAGCGGAACCCCGGATGATCGGCTCTTCGTTCCCGGCAGCGCCGCGCCTGACCCAGCGCCCGTTTTTTTGCTGGATATATTCCCCCCTTCTCATAGCGGATATTCCGGCGACTTTCCCGTTTTCGACCTCAAAGGCATAGTTGACCGGCGCCAAGGTGATGCCGCCCCAGGCCGTTCGCCAGCCATCGGGCGCACGAAGCCACATGTCGTACCGCTCCGCGCTGCCCGTCGCGGTGACGGCGACCTCAATGGGGCGAAGCGCCCTCCTGTCCCAGAGCGCGTCCGTTACGCCAACAGCTTCCATTCCCTTTGATGGATTGTCGAAGTTTCTTATCCGCCCTCCCTTGTCCAGCACCTGCCGCTCGAAGAGGTCCCGATCAAACACCGCGCCGACCTGAATCTGGTCGTGGAACGTTGCGACGCTTTCGCTGGTGCTCTCTCTGGCATAATTCATGCAATAAGTATAAGCGATAGGGACGATGAACAGGGTGATGAGGCTGCCAACCATGTCCCAGTTCAGTCTTTTTCGTTCTTTTTCCGTGGGATCTGCCACGCAAGACGGCGCCGCCCTTATGAAAAGCTGCCATACCGCTCTGATAATCCAGACAAAAAGGATCATGTTGAGGACTACCTTGCCCACGCCCCCTGTTTCCCCCCTCTCAAAACCCTGAACAAAAATAATGACAAGTATGTTTATAATCGCAATGCTGAATTTCATCCTGGCTACGCGCTCTTTGCTTGTTTCCGCCTCTGCCTCTTGCAGAAAAAGGCGCAAAACGCGGACGACGACAATGCCAAGCACAGTGCCCAGCAGGAGGACGGCAAGCACCAATCCATACCAACGAAATCCAAGCGCTTCCATATTTTTCATTTTCCTTCAGCGCGATACCGATCCCGCGCATCCTCAAATTTTCGGCAGCGTCACGCCGACCTGCCCCTGATACTTGCCGCCGCAATCCTTGTACGAAGTCTCGCACACTTCATCGGATCAAAAGAATGCCTGGTCAAAAAATGGGGACATGGTAATTGAGTCGGTCGTGATCATGGCACATGGGTTCGCCGGGAACAGACAGCCACTGTCCGTCTTCCGTCCGCGCCGTTAACACGCCAAAGCACCCCTTTTCCCTTGGATCCACCCAGAATCTGGCCTCATAATC
>JAIRZG010000058.1 GCA_031267345.1 Zoogloeaceae bacterium | reverse complement strand
CGGAAGCCGCCACCGCCTTTGCCGTGACGCGCGCCGGCAACCGGATCATCCCCAATGACAACCTGATGTATCGCCAGACGAGCGAATCATCCGACGTGAATATCCAGGACGCCAACCTGCTGAAAATCAAACTTACGTACCTGTATAAAACCAAAATGCCGCTGACGCAGTATTTCTTCGCGCCTTTCGTGGACGCGAATCTTACGCGCACCTTGTTTACCAGCGACCTCCGGCACGCGCCCCTGACTGCTCCCGAAGCGGAAGGGCGCGTGCCGCTGGTGGCGTATGCCACGGTGAGGATGCAGAGCGACTTCAAACTGGCCTCGCTGGAGGGTGAGGAAACGGGTTCGGGTTCAACAAGCGCGAGTTCGGGTTCTACGGGTTCGGGCACGGGTTCCGGTTCGTCCGGTTCGGGTTCAGGCGTATCCGGTTCAACTGGGTTGAATTTTTCCGGTTCGTCGGGTTCGTCGGATTCAGGCAATGCGGGTGCGGGGGAAGAAGGATGCGAATGAAGCCGATGAAAAAATCCGGTCATCTGCTTCTGGCTTTGCTGCTGGCGACCAGCGCGGTACAGGGCGACACGCCGTCTACAACCAGCAACAACCCTTTGGGGCTGCCACAGTATGAGGAGAATTCGTCCAGCGGCGGCATGTCGTCGCCCGCCAGCAGTGGCGATGGCAGCATTCTTTCATTGCCGAGATATGAGAATTTACCCAGGAGGCTACCCGGCCAGGATAGCGGAGGGCTGAAAGTGTGCAGGATGCCCAAGCCTTTGGCGAAAGCCAAGACGGCGGAGCCTGAAGACCCTTGCGCCAAACTCGAAACGCGCTTGCCGGAATTACCCAATATCATGCATCATCTGAGGTGGATAAACGGAGAGAAGCTGATGCGAGACTGGTTCAGCAGGACGGCGAACAATGATCCGAAAAAAGACAAAAGCCCCAACATCGACACGATCAAGATGGATTGGGTGCTCAAGTATGAGCGAGCGAAGAAAGTTTATGACCAAGCGATTGCCGAGAAGGTCTGGGTGAATGCGCCAGCGCAGAGTGTAATCATAGACAAGCTAATCGACAAGAAAGGTAAACTCCCCGACAACGTTGGCGACGTAGTAGTTTTTGGTGATGTGGGCGCGGGGCGCTCCTTTACACCCGATGAAATGAAAAAATTTGATGAAGATTATCAGTTCCAGTACAGGACGGTTAACTCAGGGGCGGTGAGTGCCCCACTGGATGATTTGTTCGCTGCGCTGGGAGACTTCAATTTCGATTTCGTTACCCAGGGCACGGTGGAACGCCTTCCGGATGTCGATGGGAAAGCTCGTTACGAAGTGACGCTCGACAAGGTGGGCATTTACGTCAAAGACAGCTATGATTTCAACGATGATCCGGCGGGGTGGAATCCGAAGACTTGGGCTTCACAACCCTTGGGCTATTGGAATTGCGCGGAACAGAAGGCGTCCAAGACATCAGGTTCGGATTTTTATTACGTCAATAACAAAGATTTCCGGGAATGGCGCGAAGAATATGGAAACGGCAAGGGCGGCGATTTTATGGTATTTTCAAACATCAAGGTAATCACCGTGAATGACACATTTGAATTCTGAGGCACAAAATGAAACCTGTGATAAAAAAAACGCTGAAAATTGTCCTGTTGACGCCCTTGTGCCTCCTTTTGGCGCTGATTCTGTTTGTCGTGTGCCTTGACTTCTACAGTGTGCACTTCCACATCCCTTCCGCAGAAGAAAAGGGCGTATGGACATCTCAAAGTCCAGATGACCGTTTCCGCGTCACAGCATACTCACGAAGCAGCCTGTTTGACATGACCACCATGATGCCCGGTCAAGGCGGCGCATCACGAGGAGCGGGTATTATCATACTGTGGAATAATGGCACGGGAAAAATCCTGCAACAAATAAGGGCAGAAAATCTTTCTACCGTAGATAGCAGTAATGTTGATTGGATGATTGGCGATCCAGATGCGCCTTGGCGAAAAAGCTGGGCGGCTCGCGCGAGATTAGATGCCCCATGGAAAGGCGATTATGTCTATATAATGTTCGGTGATACATGGCCCTTGCCGTCAGAAGACGGGACGTTGCCTCCGCCCAAGCTAGGAGCAACGTCCGTAGGAGTAATACCAGAAAACCCATGAAAATCACGCTGCTGACGCCCCTGTTCTTTTTGCGCCTATCCGGCTGCCGTTGCCAGAATGCTGCCTGACAGACAAACACAGGCGGTTCGCCATGCCTGGAATGACCGGGGCAACCAGATCATCAGCGTCGATCCGGCAGGACGCGAGACGTGCTACGACTACGCGCAAAACGGTATCGACCTCACCCGCGTGCGGCAAAAGAGCGCCGCTGGCTACGACACCCTTGCCGAAATCAGCTGGAACGCCCGACACTGCCCGCTGACGTTCAAGGATGCCGCCGGACAGGTTACGGAACTGGTCTGGAACGAAGCGGGGCAACTCACGAGCACCGCCGACACGCAAGGCGGCAACAAACAAGAATACCGCTACGACAAACAGGGACGGCTCGCGCAAATTATCGACCCGCAGGGCAAGGCGCAAGCGCAATACAGCCATGATGCGGCGGGCAACCTCGTCCGCGAGACCGATTCCGAAGGCTACACGCTTAAACACCAATACGACGCCCTGAACCGCCGCACGAAGACCACCTACCCCGACGGCACGACGACCGAATACACCTGGGACAAACTCGACCTCGTTCAGGTCAAGGATCGCGCGGGCAAGACGACCCGGTACAAGTACGACGCGGCGGGCCAGATCACCGAAATCCGGGACGCCCTGCGCGCCGTGAAATTCGGCTACGACCGCGCGGGCAGGCTGACGAGCCTGACCGATGGCCGGAACAACGTCACGATCTGGCAATACGACCTGCAAGGACGGGTAATCGGCAAAACCACGCCGGATGGCGTCAAGACCCGCTACGAATACGACAGCGCGGGCCGACCGACAAAGCGCGTGGACGGCGCGGGGCAAGAGCGGATCATCGCCTATGGTCTGGACAACCAGATTACGGGCGTCTCCTACGCGGGCGCATCGGCGGGCGCGGAAAAAGCGCGCTTTGTCTGGGATGCCTACCACCCCCGGATTGCCGCGATGCAAGACGGCACAGGCCAGACGCGCTACCGCTACGCTCCGGCGGGCCAACCCGGCGCGTTGAGGCTTATCGGCGTGGAAAGCCCGAATGGCGGCTACCAACTCAAATGGGACGCCCTGAGCCGTGTGGAGGGCTGGCGCGTTGGCGCGGCAGGTGAAGACTACGCCTTCGACGCGCTGGGCCGGATCGCCGCGAACCGCAACAGCGCTTTGGGCGAGTTCCAGTACGGCTACCTTGGCCAGACTGGCCAACGGACGCAAACCCAACTCGACGGCACACCCCTCGCGCATCGCTACGCCTACGAGCCGAACACCGGCGACCGACGGCTGAAGGAAATCCACCATCCCGACGCCGCGCGTGACTACGCCTACGCGACGACCGTAGACGGCCTCATCACGCAACAAGGCGAAACCCTGCAAGGAAAGCGCCGGACATGGGCCTACGGCTACGACGACATCGGCAGGCTGGCGAGCGCGAAGCGCAACGACGGGCAAAACTACGCCTACAAGCTGGACGCGGCGGACAACCTGGACTACATCGCCGCCCCGGAAGGAATCCAGACATACACCCACGGCGCGGGCAACCAGATCAACCAGAAGGCGTACCACTACGACCCCAACGGCAACCGCATCGCGGACGAGAAGCATACTTACCAATGGGACGCGGAAAACCGGCTGATCGGCATTGGCTACAAGGCCAACCCACAACGAAAGACCCAGTTCAAATACGACGGCGGCGGCAGAAGAATCGCCCTCATCGAGACAGACGGCAGCCAGAGAACCCAGACCCGTTACACCTGGTGTGGGAACAGAATCTGCGCCGCCGGAAACGAAAAAGGCCAGCCTGTTGCGTACTATTTCCATGAAGGCGCGTACCGACCAGCGGGCAAGAAGAAAGAGTATTACGCCAAAGACCACCTTGGCTCGATTCGGGATGTGCTGGACGAAAGCGGAAAATCCCTCGCCCGCTACGACTACGACCCTTACGGAAAACTCATCGGCAACCCGAAAACCCCGCCCGAATTCGGTTACGCCGGAATGCAGTACCACGCGCCGAGCGGCTTGTACCTGACCAAATACAGGGTCTATGACCCAAACACCGGCAGATGGCTCTCCAGAGACCCGATTGGAGAAGCGGGCGGGATCAACCTGTATGGCTATGTCGGGGGGAATCCGGCTTCGTTTGTCGATCCGTTGGGGCTGGCAGGGATGTATGTGTATTTTGAAGGCTACATGGTAGATACTGGCCAAACGATATTTGGCGAAAAAATCGAGTTGCCATTGGGTCATGCTGGGGTGGTTGCTATTGATGATAAAACTGGAGCAGCACGATATTTCGATTTTGGCCGATATGGAGGCGAATATGGCAATATTAGAGATTTTACTATTAATACTGCCATATCGTTTGACGCGAATGGAATGATAACTCAAGAGTCCTCGGGAGAACTTAATATAGAACTTTCAGAAAGATTTGGGAAAAATACTTCTCCCGCTACGCTCTACAATTCAAATGCAGATGCAAATAAAATAATAGAGTTTGCATTATATAGACAAGCCCATATTTCCGAATATCCATACTCGCTTAATCCATTTGGTAAAAACCAATTCAATACATGCTTAAATTTTGCTTGGGCAGCATTTCAGGCGGGACTAAAGTGATGCGATTAACAACTTTCTTGCAGGTCATGATTGGAGCACTTCTTTTTGTAGTTATGCATATGCTGTCTTCTGATATTGATTTGGTTTATAAAATGGGTGATACGAGGTTGCAATCAATCAGCCTGCGAAGAAAGATAGTTTTTTTAGAAGCAGTCGCAAATGAATCGATTAAAAATTGCAACATGAGCGTTGTCGATTTTGAGCGTTTTGCTCGTATACATATACGTTATGGTAGCGAAATTCATTGGATTGAAAGAGATAATTCATCTCATATCAATATGATCAGGGTGACTAAAAAAGATTCCTGTATCGAAAAGATAAACTTTACTTGGGCGTTCTGATCTTCCTGGACTCCTAAATTACTATTTCAGACAAGGATGGAATGATGCGAATACAAGACTTGCATGGCATGTTTAGGTCGATACGGATTTTGACCTTATGCAGTATAATTGGAGTGCTTTTTTTCTTGATTATGCGTTTGTTTTTCTTTGGTCTTGAAAATGGTATCGAATTAGATGGCAGAGAGTCTGTGCTAAAACAGGAACAGGAAGGGGCGCTTTTTCTAGAGACTTTTGTAAATGAGTCGATTAAAAATTGCCGCATGAGCGTTGCCGATTTTGAGCGCATTGTTCACATACATTATGGGGCAAAAATCCATTGGAATGAGAAGGATAATTCTGGAGTTGTTGCTGGCGAGGTTGAAGTGACTAAAAAAGACTCCTGCATTGATGAAATACGTTTCACAGGCAACAAAATCGACCAAGGGGCAGACGGGACGACACAAGAGAGAATAGTTCAGTTCCTGAAATTTGATACAACACGGGAAGAAGAACGTTTAACCGCAGAAAATTTTGATGCGATGTGAAATTTTCTTCCTGAGTACGGTACAGGACATACTTGGGGGGTTGCGATATCGTTACCCCCTTCGCGCAGGCCGCCCGCGCCCTCACCTGTGGCCGTCCCGAACTCATCGAAGAAGAATTTGAACCGTTGCTCTGTCCTTGACGCCTGGATCGTTCATTTATTTCTGTCTTGACAGAAATAAATGAATTGTTATACTGCCGCGCATGGAACTTACACCGATCAGCGAACGTTTTATTCTGCACTGGGGCGAGATGGGCGCGCGTTGGGGCGTCAATCGCACGGTGGCGCAGATTCACGCCTTGCTTTATCTGGCGGAGCAACCGCTGGCGGCGGATGAGATTGTCGAAACCTTGTCGGTGGCGCGTTCCAATGTCAGCAACAGCCTGAAGGAACTGCTCGCCTGGCGGCTGGTGAAGGTCACGCATGTGCTGGGCGATCGGCGCGATCATTTTGAAACCTCCAAATCCGTCTGGGAACTGTTCAAGTTGATTGTCGAAGGTCGCAAGCAGCGCGAGGTCGCGCCGACGCTGTCGGTACTCAAGGAATGCCTGGAAAGCCCCGAACTGGAAGAGGAAAGCAACGGCGCGCGCCAGCGCATTCAAGAAACGCTGGATTTTATCCAGATACTCACCACCTGGGCCGATGAAATGCTGCGACAAGACCCGGAAACCCTGATGAAAGTGCTGAAACTCGGCGCGAAGGTGCGCAATTTCGTGCGCGGCGAACCGGAAACGGATGCTTGAACGAGCGCGTATGGACGACACGGGCGGCTTTGCCGCTTTTTTAACCCCACGTAATTTCTGTTTTTACTGAAATTACAGATAGCAAGGAATGAAACATGAGCAACATTTACCCACTGGAATTTCTCTATGACGGTCAATGCGCCATCTGTTGTTTCGACGTGGCGCACCTGCGCCGCCGTGACCGACGGCATCGCCTGAGCTTTATCGACATCAGCGCCCCGGATTTCGACCCACGTCCCTATGGCCGCAGTCGGGAAGCGTTACTGGCGCACATTGCCGCCCGTTGCGCCGATGGCGCGATGGTGGAAGGGCCGGAAGTCTTTCGTCTGGCGTGGGCGGCGGTCGGTTTCGGCTGGCTGGTTGCGCCGACGCGCTGGCCGGTTCTGGCGTGGATGGCGGGGACCGCCTATCGCGTCTTCGCGCGTCATCGGGGAATGCTTTCCCGCCGTTTCGGCGGCATTTTCGCCCGCCTGACGCCTGACTGCGCGAACGGCGTTTGCCGCATTCCCCAACAGCGATGAGGTCGGATGCATGAATATCCTGTTCTGCGGCGCGGATGGTTTTCTGGGGCGCGCCATCGCCAAATCTCTCGAACAAGCCGGACATCGGGTCATTCGCGGCGTGCATCACGCGCGGCAAGCCGATGATCTGGCAATCGACTACCGCCGTGATCTGACGCCGGAAATCTGGCTGTCCAGATTGCAAGGCGTAGATGCCGTCATCAACGCCGTCGGCACCCTGCGCGAGCTGCGGGCGGAGGATTTCGAGCGCGTTCACCACCTCGCTCCCGCCGCCCTGTTTTGCGCCGCCGTCCAGCTTGGCGTGGCAAAAATCGTGCAGATTTCCGCCTTCGGCAACCCGACGCTTACCCCCTATATGTCCAGCAAACATGCCGCCGACGCTGCGTTGCTGGAACACATGCCGCGCGGCGCGACCGTATTGCGTCCGGCGCTGGTGTTCGGCGTGGAGGGCGATTCGACGCGGTTTTTCATGGCGCTCGCCAGTCTGCCTGTGCTGGCGATTCCGCGCGGCGTGGGCAAGATGCAGCCCGTGCATGTGGAGGATTTGGCGGAAGGCGTATGCAAACTGCTGGAATCGCCTGAAAGCTCCAGCCGCATTCTCGATTTCCCCGGCCCGCGCGCGCTGGATTATGTTGATTGGTTGGAAAGCTACCGCAAACTGATGGGGCTTTCGCCCGCGCCGCATCTGCCTGTTCCCGCATATGTCATGGCGGTGTCCGCCCGTCTGGCGGGGCTTTTTTCGCGTTCCCTGTTTTGCCGCGACACCTGGAAAATGTTGGCGGCGGGCAATGTCGCCGAAGCGGAAGCGAGCGAGCGTTTGCTGGAACGTCCGCTACGCGACCCGCTGGATTTCACGCCACCCGAAGCTGCGTCCGATCTGCGACAACGCGCTTTGTCCCTGTGGCGGCGACCCTTGCTGGTCGGCGTATTGGCGGCGCTCTGGCTGTTGACCGCCCTGGTTTCCGCCGGAATTTTCCCCATCGCGCAAAGCCTCGCGCTGCTTGCTCCCTTCGGACTTTCAGGAACGGCGGCGCTGCTTCTGCTAGCGGTGGCCATCACGCTGGATGTCGGCATGGGGTTGCTGACCCTGTTGCGCCCAAGTCGACGCCTCTGGTGGAGCCAGTTGGCGCTCATTGCCATCTATACCTTGTTGATCGCTTGGCGCTTGCCGGAATTTCTGCTGCATCCCTTCGCCCCCGTCTTCAAAAATCTGGCGTTGGTGGCCTTGTTGATTCAGTTACTCGCCGAGGAGCAACGCGCATGAATACCTATCTGTTGGTCAAATGGTTGCACGTTATCTCGTCCGTGCTCCTGATCGGCACTGGCTTTGGCACGGCTTTTTACTTCTTTTTTGTGAATCGCGGCAAAAACGTGGAAGCCATACGCGAAGTCAGCCGCCTCGTCGTCCGCGCCGACACATGGTTTACCGCGCCCACCGTTATTTTCCAGCCGCTCTCCGGCTTGTGGCTGATGCGGGAAGCAGGCTTGACGCTCACGACTGGCTGGGTTCTCGCTTCGCTCGCGCTGTTTTTCCTCGCGGGCGCTTGCTGGCTCCCTGTCGTCTGGCTGCAACTGGAACTGCGCGACATGGCTACTACTAAAGCCTCCTGCGAGCAAGCGGAGCCGTTCCCGCCTTGCTATTGGCGCTTCGCCCGGTATTGGGAATGGCTCGGTTATCCAGCCTTTATCGCTACGCTGGGCATTTTTTATCTGATGGTGGTGAAGCCGTTTTAGGGGGAGGCAACGCGACCAGATCACCGTCGGAAATTCTGGCGCGGCATACGCCAAAGTCGAACAGCCGCAGTGTAGTTGCGCTCTCCGACATAAGTTGTGATGGCATCCAATCCAAGTCAGTATCCGCTTCTTCCGACCGGATAACGGGCAAGCCATATGCCGTTTCGTGTTGCCGCAAGCGTTGAAGCCGTTCTCCATTCGTCGCGCAACATCGTCATGCGGGATGGCAGGTCGTTTGCTGTCCGGCGCTCCCTGCGCCCTGGCGCAAAACCAGCGGTCTAACGGTCGGCTTGTTCCTGTGTCCCGAACGCTGAACCCGGATGCCCTCACCCCCTTCGCGCCGCGACGACGCCTTTGACCTCATGGACCAGATCCAGAGTGCGTTGCAGTTGCGTGAGGTTTTTGACTTCCACCGTAAAAGCCATGCGCGCCTTGCCCTGTTTGGACTGGGTATTGACGTTGGTGACGTTGATTTTGCCTTTGGCGAAAATTTCGGAAATGTCGCGCAGCAAGCCCTGGCGGTCATGGGCGTCCACGATGATGTCGGTGGCGAACAGACCTTCCGCTTCCGCGCCGCCCCATTCGGTTTCGATGACGCGCTCAGGGTGCAGGGCCGCCAGATGTTGAAAATTGGGGCAGTCGATGCGATGAATGGAAACGCCCTTGCCGCGCGTGACAAAGCCTTCGATGGCGTCCGGCGGCGCGGGTTTGCAGCAGCGGGCAAGCTGGGTGAGCAGACGGTCTACGCCGACAATCAGTATGCCTTTGGGTTCTTCCGCCGGACGTCGCACGGCGACCGCCATTTCCGGCGCGACCTCGGTGGTTGATTCGCCGCGTGCGCCAGCCTGAAACTGGCGCAGGTTGAGTTCGTTCCGCGCGGCGGCGATGAAAAGGTCGTCGGCCTTGGCAAAACCCAGACGTTTGGCGACTTCCTCGACATTGGCGCCGCTTTGTCCCAGACGCTGCAATTCACGGACAATCAGCGCCTTGCCTTCGTTCAGGGTTTCTTCCAGCGCCCGGCTGGCGAACCATTGCCGCACTTTTACCCGCGCGCCTTTGGTGTGCAGGTAGTTGCTGGCGATGTTCAGCCAGTCGCGCGACGGGCCGCCCTGTCTGGCGGTGACGATTTCAATGCGCTGTCCGGTTTTCAGAGCGGTATTCAGCGGCGACAACACGCCATCGATTTTCGCGCCCCGGCAACGATGCCCCAGATCGGAATGCACGCGATAGGCGAAATCCAGCGGCGTCGCGCCGCGCGGCAGGTCGATGACGCGGCCTTGCGGCGTGAGGACGTAAATGGTCTCGTCCAGCGCGGCTTCCTTGTAGTGGCGCACCCAGTCGGAGCTGTCGGCCACTTCGTCCTTCCAGGTGAGCAGTTGGCGCAGCCAGGCAATTTTGGCGTCGTAATTGTCGCTCGCGCCCTGTTGTCCGCCTTCCTTGTAACGCCAATGCGCGGCAACGCCCAGTTCGGCGTGACGGTGCATCTCCCAGGTGCGAATCTGCACTTCCAGCGAACGTCTGTCCGGGCAATGCACGGCGGTATGCAGCGAGCGATAGTTGTTGCTTTTGGGATTGGAGATGTAATCGTC
>JAIRZG010000178.1 GCA_031267345.1 Zoogloeaceae bacterium | reverse complement strand
GGCGTACTCGAAGCGATCAAAGCAGCCGGAGCCACGCCCATGTTCTTGCCGCCCTACAGCCCTGACCTGAATCCCATTGAGCGGATGGAGTCAAAAATCAAGGCCATCCTGCGCAAGCTGGATATGCGCAATGTTAAGTTAAAATTATCTAAGGGTGACGCGCGTGTAGGCGACTTCCATATCGACCTCGCGCGCTTTCTTGTTCCCGCGGGAATCACGCGGTATCGTGACGCTTGCGGTGCCTATCGGTTCCGTCAGGCGCAGCGGCGTGACCGTTTTCTCGTCCGGGTTGGACTTGCGGTCATGAATCACTCGGATTACAAAATCAGCGCCGGGATTTTGGGCTTGGGCGTACCGTTCGTAAAAATCACCCTCGCGCTCGTAAACCGTTATCGGTTCGGCCTCGGGCGGCAGCGAATCCAAAGACTTCCGCAGGGTTTCAAGCCAACGGTAACGCTCTTTCTCCTCCAGGGGACGCCTTTTCAGTTCCTCTTTCGTTCGGCTGTCTTTTCGTGCGGCGCGAGTTTCATATTTCTGCGTGAGCAACCCGAGCGGCACGCCGTCGGGACTTACCGCGATGCAACCGTGGATTTTTATGCCGAAACTATGTTCGCTACGAAACCCAAGCCCCTCTGTTTTCTTGTGTCCGTCAAGATTGAGGTCGCTCGTATTCTGAATCAGCAGCACCTTTCCGGAAAGTCTCCCCGCTCGTTTCTTGAACGCAAGACCGGAGTTTTTCAAGTGAAAACCTGTCGTTTTCAAGCAGACGGTAGAATCCCCGGGCGTTGTTGCGCCCTCCCGTTGCGCTCAGAACATTGCCTTTGGCGTGTTTTCCGAGTTCTTCCACCGTCTGTGCAAAACGTCCATCCAATCTCTTGTCGCCAAATCTGATCCCGCCAAACTCCGCAGCTATATTGTTTGTGTTTTCCATCTCTCCTCTATCCTCCCACTCACTTGTGGCTCAAGTTTAGCCCTTGTGGGAGAGGGAGTGAAAAAGGGGAGGGAAACTCTGTCCATCCCTGACCTCCCACGCACAGGGCGCCCGGAAAAACCCCGCCGCGCCGCGTTCTCATTTCCGCGCAACGACGCGGCGAGATCACGGTTCATCCCGAAACGCCCCCGCGCCGAAGGCGCGCATTGCCGCCCGCAAGGGCTATGTTTCCAGTTCTGCGGTTTCTTCTTCAAAGTCCAGGCGCACTGCGTCGTCTTCGGCAGCGTCCACGGTGACGCGTCCGCCGTGCGTCAGGCGACCGAACAGCAGTTCGTCGGCCAGGGCGGCGCGGATGCTGTCCTGAATCAGACGCGCCATGGGGCGCGCGCCCATGCGGGGATCAAAACCCTTTTGCGCCAGCATGGTTTTCAGGGCGTCGGTAAAATGGGCTTCGACCTTTTTCTCGCTCAACTGCGCTTCCAGTTGCATCAGGAATTTGTCGGCGACGCGCAAAATGATTTCGTGATCCAGCGGCTTGAAGGAAACAATGGCGTCCAGCCGATTGCGGAATTCCGGCGTAAACAGCCGCCTGATTTCCACCAGTTCATCGCCCGCCTGCGCGTTTGGCGTAAATCCCATGCTGTTTTTCTGCAAGTCGGCAGCGCCGACATTGGTGGTCATGATGATGATTACATTGCGGAAATCCGCCTTGCGTCCGTTGTTGTCGGTCAATGTGCCGTGATCCATGACCTGCAACAGGATATTGAAAATGTCTGGATGCGCTTTTTCGATTTCATCGAGCAGCAAAACCGCATAAGGCGTCTTGTTGATGCCCTCCGTCAACAGGCCGCCCTGCTCAAAGCCGACATACCCCGGCGGCGCGCCAATCAGGCGGGAAACCGCGTGACGCTCCATGTACTCGCTCATGTCGAAGCGCAACAGCTCGATATTCAGCGCATAGGCCAGTTGTCGCGCCACTTCGGTCTTGCCGACGCCCGTCGGACCGGAAAAAAGATAGGCGCCAATCGGCTTTTCCGGACTGCCCAGGCCGGAACGCGCCATTTTGATGGCGCGGGACAAGGTTTCGATGGCGGCGTCCTGCCCGAAGACCACGGTTTTCAGGTCGCGCTCCAGGGTTTTCAGGGCGTCGCGATCATCCGTGCTGACATGGCGCGGCGGGATGCGGGCGATTTTGGCGACAATATCTTCGATGTCGCCCTTGCCGATCAGCTTTTTCTGCCGCGACCTGGGCAGGATGCGCTGCGCTGCGCCCGCTTCGTCAATCACGTCGATGGCCTTGTCCGGCAAATGCCGATCCGTGATGTAGCGGGCGGAAAGCTCTACGGCGGCGGAAAGCGCCGCGCCGGAATACTTGATGCCGTGATGCGCTTCAAAGCGCGTTTTCAGACCCTTGAGAATTTCCAGCGCCTCGCGCTCGGAAGGCTCGCCGACATCGATCTTCTGAAAGCGTCGGGTCAGCGCGTGATCCTTTTCAAAAATGCCGCGATACTCGTTGTAGGTGGTCGCGCCGATGCACTTCAATTGCCCGTTGGAAAGCTCCGGTTTCAGGAGGTTGGCGGCGTCCAGCGTGCCGCCGGAGGCCGCGCCCGCGCCGATCAGGGTGTGGATTTCGTCGATGAACAAAATGGCGTCGGGAATTTCGCACAGCTTTTTCAGGACATTTTTCAGGCGTTGCTCAAAGTCGCCGCGATACTTGGTTCCCGCCAGCAACGCGCCCATGTCCAGCGCGTAGACCGCAGCCTTCGCCAGCACTTCCGGCACGGCCTTTTTCACCACCCGGCTGGCCAGACCCTCGGCAATGGCGGTTTTGCCCACGCCCGCTTCGCCCACCAGCAGGGGATTGTTCTTGCGGCGGCGGCAGAGCGTCTGAATCACCCGTTCGAGTTCCATCTCCCGCCCGATCAGCGGATCAATCCGGCCTGCGGCGGCCTGCTGGTTGAGATTGATGGCGAAACTTTCCAGCGGATTGACGGCGGCCTGTTGCGCCGCGCCGCTTTCCGCGCCCTCCGCCGCGCCTTCCATCGCTGCGGGCGCTTTCATCTTGCTGATGCCGTGGGCGATGTAGTTCACCACATCCAGCCGCGTTATCCCCTGCCTTTGCAGAAAAAACACCGCGTGCGAATCCTTTTCGGCAAAAATGGCGACCAGCACATTCGCGCCATTGACTTCCTTCTTGCCCGAAGACTGCACATGCAAAATGGCGCGCTGGATGACGCGCTGAAACCCCAGCGTGGGCGAGGCGTCGATGTCTTCCCGGCCCGGCACGATGGGCGTGTGTTCCTGGATGAAGCGGGCAACATCGTGTCGCATCTGCTCCAGGTTGGCGCCGCAGGCGCGCAGGGTCGCCGCCGCCGTGGGGTTATCCAGCAAGGCCAGCAGGAGATGCTCGACCGTGATGAATTCATGCCGCTTCTGCCGCGCCTCGACAAAAACGATATGCAGACTGACTTCCAGTTCCTGGGCGATCATTTTCAGTTTTTCTCCATGACGCAAGCCAGCGGATGTTGATGCCGACGGGCAAAGTCGCTGACCTGCCCGACCTTGGTCGCCGCCACATCACGCGAAAAAAGCCCGCACAGGCCACGTCCCTCACGGTGTACCTTCAGCATGATTTCCGTTGCGCGTTCCCGGTTCATGGCAAAAAAGCGTTGCAACACATGGATCACGAAATCCATGGGCGTGTAATCGTCATTCAACAGCAATACCTTGTAAAGACGGGGCGGTTCGAGATGGACGGCTTCCGTTTCAAGGACTGCTTCCTGCTGGTTCTGGACACTCATGGCGAGGATTCTATACAGTCTGTCCGAGAGTGCAATACCGCCGGAAAATCCTTCCGGACTGCGCCAGTTTTACAACGAATCAGGTAGTATCGTAAAAAAACAACGCACAAAATGTTAAAAGTTGTTGACGGCTGAATACAGCTCGCGTAAAACAGCGCCGTTTGGATTCAAGAGCATTGCCGACGCCACTGGCGCCGGTCGCTGGAGTCGAAACAGGTAGTCGGGAATTCTTTCCCGTGTTTTTTGTTTTTTGTAGGAAGCAGCAAATATGGCAACTGGTACTGTCAAGTGGTTCAACGATTCCAAGGGTTTCGGCTTCATCACGCCGGATGATGGAAGCGAAGACCTTTTCGCGCATTTTTCCGCCATCAACATGAACGGCTTCAAAACCCTCAAGGAAGGCGAAAAAGTTTCTTTTGATGTCGTGCAAGGGCAAAAAGGCAAACAAGCCTCCAACATTCAGCGCGCCTGAATCTGGCATTTGTCCCCTGCGCAAACCCGCCGCAAGGCGGGTTTTTTTATGCCTGCGCCGTGGGCGCGGGGGATTCCTGCTCCCCGATCTCCGGTTCCTGCCGAAAGAGGCAGACGCCGCCGCTTTCCTGTTGGATGTGTTCCAGCACCGCCGCGTGCGCCTTGCGTTCTTCGGCGTTGGCGCGGCGAACGGGCAGGGGGGGGCGCGTTCTTGCGGCGTCTTCCGGCTGGACTGCGCCCGATGCCGACTTTGACGGGGGCGCGGACATCTCCATCATCAGGCTTTCCTGGCCGCGCGTCATGGCGAGATAGACATCCGCCAGCAATTCGGCGTCCAGCAACGCGCCGTGCAGGGTGCGGTGCGCGTTGTTGATCTGGTAACGCTCGCACAGCGCGTCAAGGTTGTTGCGTTTGCCCGGGTGCAGCTCACGCGCCATTTTCAGGGTGTCGCGCACATTGGCGCAGATTTCGCGGGTGGCGGGCAGGTCGAGACGCGCCAGCTCCATGTCAAGAAAGCCGATGTCGAACGGGGCGTTGTGAATGACCAGTTCCGCGCCCGCGATGAAATCCATGAACTCGCGGGCAATTTGCGCGAAACGGGGTTTGTCCTCAAGAAAACCGCTGTCGATGCCATGTATGGCCTGCGCGCCCGCGTCGATTTCCCGGTCGGGATTGAGGTAATGGTGCAGATGGTGGCCTGTCAGGCGGCGGTTTTTCATTTCCACGCCAGCGATTTCAATGACGCGATGCCCTTGGCGCGGCTCCAGGCCGGTGGTTTCGGTATCGAGGAAAATCTGGCGCATGGGGCGTACCTTCGTTGCGTTACACGGCGGACAAAAATCCGGCGCGCGCCCGGCGCGGGACCAATCCTGCGCCAAGCGCGTTCAAACGGCTTGCGCGGGAATCGCCTTGCCGGTGCGGGCAATGCGATTCTGCGCGTCCGCATACACCAGCCGGGGCGTATGGCGGGCGATTTCGGCCTCATCCATGCGCACAAAGCTGGCGATGATCAGCAGATCGCCCGGCGCGGCCTTGCGGGCGGCGGAGCCATTGACCGAGATGACGCCGGAACCGCGCTCGGCGCGAATGGCGTAGGTGGTAAACCGTTCGCCATTATGGATGTTCCAGATATCGATCTGTTCATATTCCTTGATGTCGGCGGCGTCCAGCAGGTTTTCGTCGATGGCGCAGGAACCTTCGTAATTCAGTTCGGAATGCGTCGTCGTGACCCGGTGCAGCTTGGATTTGAGCATGATTCGTTGCATGGCATCACCCGTCTTGCAGTTGGGGGGAATTCGGGGAAACGCATTGTAGCGGCAAAATTTTCACTGTCAAATAAAGATTTTGCACCCGCGCCGACAAGCCTACTATCCAATTTCCAGATTGTCGATCAGGCGTGTCGCGCCCAGACGGGCGGCGGCTACAATCACCAGCTTTCGCGTTGCGGAAGCAGGCGCCCGCAGGTCGGATTGCTGGCGCACGGCAAGATAATCGGTTTTCCAGCCCTGTGCGTCCAGCGTTTGACGGGCTTCCTGTTGCAGCGTCGCGCTGTGCTGTATGCCTTCGCGCAGCACGGCCTCCTTCAGTGCGCGCAACGTCCGGTACAGACGCGGCGCTTCGGCGCGTTCGGCGGGGGAAAGATAGGCGTTGCGTGAAGACAGCGCCAGTCCATCCGGTGCGCGCACGGTTTCCATGCCGACGATTTCGATGGGTAGCGCCAGTTGTCGGGTCATCAGGCGAATCAGCATCAATTGCTGGTAATCCTTTTTGCCGAACAGCGCCACCTGCGGCTGCACACAGTTGAAGAGCTTCAAGACCACAGTGGCGACGCCGCGAAAATGTCCAGGGCGAAATTCGCCTTCCAGCAGATGTTGCAGGTCGGGCGGCTCGACAAAACAGCTTTGCGGCTCCGGATACAAATCGTTTTCCTCCGGCGCGAACAGCGCGTCCACGCCCGCTGCGGCCAGTTTTTCGCTATCCGCCCGCAAGGTGCGCGGATAACGCTCGAAATCCTCGCCGGGGCCGAATTGCAGACGATTGACAAATACGCTGGCGATCACCGTATCGGCGTGTTCGCGCGCGGCGCGCATCAGGGCGAGATGCCCTTCATGCAGGTTGCCCATGGTCGGCACAAAGGCCACGCGCGTTGCGCCCTGCCGATATTGCCGCAAGGCGTCGAGACGATGAAAGGCGCGCATGTTTTTTCAGTAGGAAAATTCAGCGGAAGGAAAGGTTCCGGACTTGACTTCCCGGACATAGGCCGCCACCGCCGCCTGTATGTTTTCCGCGCCCGCCATGAAATTTTTGACAAAGCGCGGTTTTTTGCCGGGGCTGATGTCCAGCATGTCGTGCAACACCAACACCTGCCCGGAAGTTTTCGCGCCCGCGCCGATGCCGATGGTGGGAATACGCAGCTTTTCCGTCACCGCCGCGCCCAGCGTGGCGGGCAGGGCTTCCAGCACCAGCATCGCCGCGCCCGCTGCTTCCAGCGCCAGCGCGTCCTGCAACAGACGGTCAGCGTCCGCCTCATTCTTGCCCTGAACGCGAAAGCCGCCCAGTTGATGCACCGATTGCGGCGTCAACCCGATGTGTCCGCAGACCGGAATGCCCCGACTCACCAGAAAACGCGCCGTTGCCGCCATCTCCACGCCGCCTTCGAGCTTGACCATTTGCGCGCCCGCCGCCATCAGGGGCACGGCGTTGCGAAAGGTCTCCTCCGGGCTGATTTGCGAAGCGCCAAAGGGCATATCCGCGACGATCATCGCCTGCCCGCTGCCGCGCCGCACCGCCGCCGTGTGATAGCACATTTCCGGCAAGGTTACGGGCAGGGTGGAATCCTGACCCTGCACTACATTGCCCAGCGAATCGCCGACCAGCAACAATTCCACGCCCGCCGCTTCCGACAACGCCGCAAAGCTCGCGTCGTAGCAGGTGAGCATGACCAGTTTTTCGCCCGCCTGATACCGCTTTCCCAGATCGGTCAGCGTCAGACGGCGGGCTTGGGGTTGTACCGACATAAACATTCCCTCCGCAAACAGGCGCTATCCTATCAGAGGACGGAAGACCAGGGACAGGAGACAGCCGGAACGGGTTTCGCCGGGCTGTGGCGGATCGCGCATAGGACACATGCCGTCCCGATGGCGGTTTCGGCAATCAACCGGCGCCGCGTCTTTCGTCCCCGCTGTCTTCTGTCGCCGGTCCTCTGTCCTCCGGTTCTTGAATCCCCTTGAGAATCTCGGCGGTAATGCCCGGCAGGGCGTTGCGCAAGGCGTTGGCGATGAGGTCGGGCAGTCCCTGCACACGGGCTTCCAGCGCCTGGAGCGCGGCTTCGGCGGCAAGGGCGGCGCGGTTGTCCGTGTCAGCGGGCGGCGCGGGGCTTTCCTCCGGCGACGGCGCGACTGCGGCGTCCGACGGTCGGTGACGCGCGGCGGAAGTACGCGCTCGCAGCGAATGTTCGGCGCGCACAATGTCGGTCAGCAACGGCAAATCGTCTTCTTCGGCGCGCGCAGGCTCCTTGCGCCGCAAGGTTTCCAGCAGCCGTTCAACGGCGTGGTCATCGTCTGGTCGGGGAGGAGTGGGGGTATTCATTCGGCGGGTTTCACCATGTCGATAAAGCGGATTTCGCAGCCCTGTTCCTTGTAGACGCGGCTGCGCTGGCGGGCGTTGGCGCGATCTGCTGCGGATTGGCTGACAATTTCGATCAGATTTCGGAAATGGGCAAAGGATTCCGGCGCGTCGTCATCGAGATTCAACAAACGCTCGGTATGCAGATGCGGCAGTTCCGTATTCGAGGTGAGCAGCACCGGCGTTTCCGCCGCGTTTGCCGCGTCCGCCCGGCAATGCGGCAAAAAGGAAAGCTGCGGTTGCACCCACAGCATCCGATCAATGAATCTTTCGCGCTCCGGATCGGAAACCAGAATGGTAAAGGTCTTGCCTTGGGCAAAGCTTTTCACAATCAGGTCGCAGGCCGCTTGCAGACGATCGACGACATTGTGATAGAAAAAAACTTTTGTCATGACGCTTTGTCCGCCGCGACATCCCGCTTCGCGGCGCGTTGCAGCAGATAGTGACAAAGCAGGGCGACCGGACGCCCCGTCGCGCCCTTGTCCTTGCCGCTTTTCCAGGCGGCGCCGGCAATATCCAGATGTGCCCAGGGGGTTTTTTTGTCGACGAAACGCGACAGAAAACTGGCGGCGGTAATCGCGCCGCCTTCGCGCCCGCCGACATTGGCGAGATCCGCAAACCCGCTTTTCAGGGCTTCGCCGTATTCTTCCCACAAGGGCAAACGCCAGAGCTTGTCCTGCGCCGTTTCGGCGGCCTGCGTCAAGGCGCGCGCCAGCTCCTCGTCATGGGTGAACAGGCCGCTGGCGACATGTCCCAACGCCACCACGCAGGCGCCGGTCAGGGTGGCCACGTCAATGATGGCGGCGGGCTTGCAGCGTTTGGCGTAGGCCAGCGCGTCGCAAAGGATCAGGCGGCCTTCGGCGTCGGTATTGAGGATTTCGATGCTTTGCCCGGAAAGGGACTGCACAATGTCGCCCGGTCGCGCAGCGTTGCCGCCGGGCATGTTCTCGCAACAGGGAATCAGCGCGACCAGCGGCGTCGGCAAGGCCATGCGCGCCGCCGCCCTCATTGCGCCCAACACGGCGGCGGCGCCGCACATGTCGTATTTCATCTCGTCCATGCCCGCAGCGGGCTTGATGGAAATGCCGCCGCTATCGAAGGTGACGCCCTTGCCGACCAACACCAGCGGCCTGCCCCTGCTTTTGGGCGGACGGTATTCAAGGTGGATAAAGCGCGCTTCCTGACGTGCGCCGCGGGCGACGGCGAGCAGGGCGTTCATGCCTTCGGCGGCGATTTTTTTCGGCGTGAGGATGGCGCAGTCGAGTTTCAGTTCCGCCGCCATGTCGCGGGCGGTTTCCGCCAGATATTCCGGCGTGCAGATATTGGCGGGCAGATTGCCCAGGTCACGCGCCAGACGGATGCCTTCGGCAATGGCGCGTCCCTGAAACAGCGCCGCCTCGCCCAGCGCCCGTTCGCGGCTATCCACCGCCAGCGCAAGATGGCGCAAGGCGCGGCGCGGCGGCGGTTTTTTGCCTTTGCAGCGATCAAAGCGATAGGTAACTTCTTCCGCCGCCAGCACCGCCTGCCGGATGCGCCAGCCCGCGTCCTGCGGCGTGTCGTCAGCGGTAAGCGACAAAAACGCGGTCTGGATTCCGGCGGCGTCCAGCGCTGTGACGGCGGCGCGCGCCGCCTTGCGGAATTCGGCTTCGCGGTATGTTTTTTCCTTGCCCAGACCCACGAGCAATACGCGCGCGGTCATGCCCGGAACATGATGCAGCATCAGGGTGCTGGCGAGTTTGCCTTCCATTTCGCCGCGTTGGAGAAATTCCGCCAGATAGCCGCCGGAAATCTGGTCGATCTGCCTGGCGGCCAAAGTAAACCGGCTGCGCCGCGCCTCGAAGACGCCGACTGCGACGCAGACGTTTTGCCTGTCCGGATAACCGCTTTTTATGCTAAATTCCACGCGCCATTCCTTTCCGAATCGGTTGTTGGGGCAAGGAGGCGATTATCCCTGCTTCTTTTTGCAGAAGTCAAAATTTCACCCGCATCTTTGAACCGACTTGAAGCCATGATTTTTGAGCGCGCCGCGCGCCGCGAGTTTGCCCATGCCGCAGCAGGCATCTTTGTCGCGCTATTCGCCATCATCATTTCCACGCAACTCATTCGCCTCCTGAATGAAGCCGCGAGCGGCAGACTGGCGGCGGAAGCCGTGGTGACGCTGCTGGGCTTTGCCGCCCTGAATCATCTGCCGGTGCTGTTCTCGCTCACCCTGTTCATGGCGATTCTGCTGCCGCTTTCCCGCGCCTACCGGGATTCGGAAATGGTGGTATGGTTTTCTTCCGGTCTGCCGCTCACCGCCTGGATGCTGCCGGTCAGTCGCTTTGCGTTGCCCGTCGTGCTGATTGTGGCGATGCTTTCCCTCTTTCTTTCGCCCTGGGCCTTGTCGTACAGCGAAGCCTACCGCAATCGGCTGGACGCCAAAAGCGACACGGCGCAGATTGCGCCGGGCGCGTTCCGCGAAGCCAGTTCCGGCGGACGCATCGTCTTTGTGGAAAAACTTTCCGAAGATGCCGGGGAAGTGCAAAATGTCTTCGTCACCACGGTGCAGGAAGGGCGTCTGGGCGTGATCATGGCGGATACCGGCACACAGGAAACCCTTGAAAACGGCGACCGTTTTCTGGTGCTGAATCGTGGTCAGCGTTACGAAGTGGAGCCGGGATCGCCGGAATTCCGCGTCATGGAATTCGACCGCTACAACGTGCGTTTGCAGGAGGCGAAAGCGCGGGAAATCGGGCAGACGCCCAAAACCATGTCCATACTGGATCTGGACGCCGCCGACCCGCGCGAAGCCGGAGAAATCCTGTGGCGTCTGGGGCTGCCCGTCTCCGCCCTGTTGCTCGCGTTTCTGGCGGCGCCGCTTTCCTTTGTCAATCCGCGCGCCGGACGTTCGATGAACATGATTTTCGCCATTCTGGTTTTCGCCCTCTACAACAACCTTTTGTCCATCGCGCAGGCGTGGGTGGCGCGCGGGCTGGCGTCGTTCTCGACGGCGCTGGTCGCGCCGCATCTGCTCATGCTTTTTTTGCTGGCGCTGCTTTTTTATCGGCGGCTGTCCATTTTCGCCATTTGGCCCACGCTCACCGCGCTTCTGGCGCGTCTTGCCGGAAAGCCGCGCGCCACATGAAAATCCACGAACGCTATCTGGCGCGGGAACTGCTTTTGGCGATCCTGCTGGTGCTCATGGCGCTGCTGACGCTCTATGCCTTTTTTGACACCATCGAAAGCCTGAAAAATGTGGGGCGCGGACAATTCAGCGTCCAGCACGCCTTTCTCTACGTCGCCCTGCGTCTGCCCGGACGCATTTACGAACTGATGCCCATCGCCGTGCTGATTGGCGCGCTCTACGCGCTGGCCAATCTCGCCCGCCACTCGGAACTCACCGTGTTGCGCGCCTCCGGCATGAGCACTTTCGCATTGTTGAAGCTGCTGTTCAAGGCAGCGGGCGTGTTTGCGCTCGCCGCCCTGTTTCTGGGCGAGACCCTGGCGCCCTTCTCTGAACGCGCCGCGCAGGAAATCCGCACCAAGGCCATTTACAACGTCATCGCCAGGGAATTTGTTTCCGGCCTGTGGGTCAAGGATGACCGCGCCTTTGTGAATATCCGCGCCGCCACGCAGGACGCCCGACTGGAAGGCGTGCGGATTTACCAGTTCGATGATGAAAACCGCCTCAATTATGTGCTGGAAGCGGAAGGCGGCGAGTTTCTGGGGAAAGGCCAATGGCGGCTGACCGGCGTGGTGCGCACCGTGCTGGGCGACCTGAAAACCCTGCGCCTGGAAAACCATTCGGAAAACGCGCGCTCCCGTGTGGAACGTGAGGATGAAATGCGCTGGAATTCGGCGTTGTCGCCGGACATCATTTCCGTGCTCATGATTTCGCCGGAGCGCATGTCGCTCATCGGCCTGTGGAATTATTGGCGTCACCTTGCCAACAATCGCCAGAACACCAGCCGCTACGAAATCGCGCTCTGGAAAAAACTTTTCTATCCGGCGGCGGCGCTGGTCATGATGGCGCTGGCGCTACCCTTTGCCTCACGCCACAGTCGCATGGGCGGCGTCAGCCTGCAAATTTTTGCTGGCGTCATGGTCGGCGTGGTTTTTCACATGCTGAACGCCCTGTTTTCCAGCTTGGGCGTCCTGCGCGACTGGCCGCCCTTCGCCAGCGCCCTCGCCCCCTCCGCCCTCTTCCTCCTCGCCGCCGCCAGCATGATCTGGTGGGTCGAACGACGATAGTCCTTGCGGACGGCGATGCCGCGCCTGTGGCGCGGGGGGGGATTTCAGGCTGAGGTGTGGTCGCGCCGCGTCGTTGCGCGGAATAAACCTGGAGCGAAGGCGACGCGCTCCTCGTCTGCGATTGCCCTGTATCTTTTGGCGCATTCGCGTCATGCGGCGGGCTTTCGCGTAAAATGCCCGTTTGCCGTATGTCGAGACAAAGCGCGTATGAATTCTCCTGTATTTCCCGGTGTGCCTGACCTTTTCGCCCAGGCAAGGCAATGTCTGTTGACGTCTTGCGGTCTCGACGTTTCCCATGTGCAGGATATTCTGGGGCGCGTCATGACGCAGCGGGTGGAGTACGCCGATCTGTATTTCCAGTATGCCCGTTTCGAGTCCTGGAGCCTGGATGAAGGCATGGTCAAGGCGGGCAGCTTCAACATCGATCAGGGCGTGGGCGTGCGCGCCCTCTGCGGCGAAAAGACTGCCTTTGCCTATTCTGACGACATCACGCTGACGGCATTGGCGGACGCGGCGGACAGTGTGCGCGCCATTGGACGCGCCGGGCAGGACGCGGCGGAGATTGGCGGGCAGCGGTTGGGAAAAGCCGCGTCGCTGGTCGCGCGCCCTTTACCGTCACCGCTGTATGCGTCTGCCGATCCGCTGGCGTCGTTGCCTGCCGAAGCCAAGGCGCGTCTCCTGGAACGGCTGGAAAGTTTCGCCCGCGCCGTCGATCCGCGCGTTTGTCAGGTGATGGCGGGTCTGGGCGGGGAATGGAAGGTGGTGCTGGTCGCGGCTTCCGATGGTCGGCTTGCCGCCGATGTGCGACCTTTGGTGCGGGTTTCGCTGAGCGTCATCGTCGAGGACAAGGGGCGGCGCGAACAGGGTTCGGCGGGCGGCGGCGGGCGGATGGATTATGCGTATTTCAGCGACGCGCGTTTGCGGGATTACGCGGAAAAGGCCGTGCGTCAGGCGGTCGTCAATCTGGAGGCGCGTCCTGCGCCTGCGGGCGTCATGGACGTGGTGCTGGGTTCCGGCTGGCCGGGAATCCTGCTGCATGAAGCCGTGGGGCATGGGCTGGAAGGCGATTTCAATCGCAAGGGGAGTTCCGCCTTTTCGGGACGCATCGGCGAACGGGTCGCCGCGCCGGGCGTCACAGTGATCGACGACGGCAGTCTGCCGACGCGGCGCGGCTCGCTTACCATCGACGACGAAGGCCAGCCCACGCAGGCGACGACGCTGATTGAGGATGGCGTCCTGAAGCGTTACCTGCAAGACGGCCTCAATGCCCGTTTGATGGGGGTTGCGCCCACAGGCAACGGACGGCGCGAATCCTTCGCGCATCTGCCGCTGCCGCGCATGACGAATACCTACATGCTGGCGGGAGAACACGCGCCGGAAGAGATTATCCGTTCGGTGAAGAAGGGCATTTACGCCGCCAATTTCGGCGGCGGTCAGGTGGACATCACCAGCGGCAAATTCGTTTTTTCCATGAGCGAAGCCTATCTGATCGAAGACGGCAAGGTGACGACGCCGATCAAGGGTGCGACCCTGATTGGCAGCGGCCCGGAAGCCATGAACCGCATCGCCCTGGTTGGCGACGACATGGCGCTGGATCCCGGCGTCGGCTCCTGCGGCAAGGAAGGGCAGAGCGTTCCCGTCGGCGTGGGGCTGCCTACCCTGCGGCTGGACGGCATTACGGTGGGGGGGACTTCGCTGTGAGCCTGCAACGCTGGTGGGACGATTTTCGCTACGAACTTAAACTGGAGACGCGCGATTTTTTGCGGATGTTGATGGAATCCAGTACCTGGCTGGTCATTCTGGCGCTGGCGGCCTTCGGTCTGGAAATCTATTTCGGCATGGGCATCGCCCTGCGTTACGACAGCCTGATGCACCTGTGGGGCGTCCGCCCCGAGCGGTATTGCCGCGTCCTGAACAACAGTCAATACCTTGCGCTCATCTATATTCTTTTTGCTTTTGGCATTGCCATGGCCTATTGCATGGGCTGTCTGGTGAATTACATCAACGCGCGCAAACAGAAGCGGTCACAACAGGAAATCCACCGCCGCGCCTGGATTACCCTGGTTTGCGCGCTGGCTGCCGAATCGCTGGGCGGCGTCGCCATGTGGCTGCTGGTGCGCTGGTGTTGAGGCGAATTTTGCGCGGGACGACGCGCTGATGGATCACTACGAAAATTTTCCGGTGGCTTCCCTGTTGCTGCCAAAGGCGCTGCGCGAACCGATAGCGGAGATTTATCGTTTTGCGCGCGCGGCGGATGATATTGCCGATGAAGGCGACGCCCCGCCGGAGACGCGACTGCGGCGGCTGGCGGCGTTTGACGCCGCGCTGGAACGCATCGAGCGGGCGCTGGCGGAAGGGACGGAATTTCTGGCGACAGAACCGGAGCCGCAGCTTTTTCAACGACTGGCGGCGGTGATTCGGCGGCATCGATTGCCGACGCAGTATTTTCATGATCTGTTGTCGGCGTTTTCGCAGGATGTCCGCAAGCAGCGTTACGCGGATTTTCCGGAGTTGCTGGATTATTGCCGCCGTTCCGCCAATCCGGTGGGGCGTCTGGTGCTGCATTTGCGTGGCGCGCCGACTGCGGCGGACTTGACGCGCTCGGACGCCATCTGCTCGGCGCTGCAAATCATCAATTTCTGGCAGGACGTGGCGATAGACTGGCAAAAGGGGCGGGTGTATTTGCCGCAGGCCGATTTACGGCGTTTTGGCGTCAACGAAGCCGACATTGCCGCCGAGCGCTGTACGCCGGAATTTTGCGCGTTGATGCGCTTCGAGGTGGAACGCGCGCGCCTGCTGATGCGTCTGGGCGCGCCGTTGGCGCGCGAATTGCCGGGGCGTCTGGGCTGGGAAATCCGCCTGACCGTGCAGGGCGGCTTACGCATTCTGGAAAAAATACAAAACGCCAACTACGATATTTTCCGCCGCCGCCCGACGCTGAAAACGCTGGACTGGCTCTGCATGGCAAAACGCGCGCTCGGCGAACGGGGAGCGGGCATCCGGGATCAGGGCGCGGAGTGAAAGCGCCTTCCGTTTGCATCTTCCGTAGCCTCGTATCCGTCAACATTTTGCTTCCCCTTTCAAAATACCGTCACCCGCAAATTTTCTCGCACCCCGCGAAGAAAAAGGGTTTCAGCCCAAAAAAATACCGTCAGAAATCCCGTCAATTTCTTCAAGCGCCAACGATTGCTTCCGATAGTGCACAAAAGAAAACCCCAGCATTTGCCGGGGGTTCCGTGGTGTTTGTGTCGGCGACCGATAGTCGCCGGACGTAATCGAATCATTCCCACTCGATCGTCGCGGGCGGTTTGCCGGAAATGTCGTATACCACGCGGTTGATGCCTTTTGTCTCGTTGATGACGCGGCTGGAGACTTTGCCCAGAAGCGCGTAAGGCAGACGCGCCCAGTGGGCGGTCATGAAGTCGCTGGTGACGACGGCGCGCAGCGCCACGACGTATTCGTAGGTGCGGCCATCGCCCATGACGCCGACGCTTTTTATCGGCAAAAAGACGGCGAACGCCTGACTGGTAAGGTCGTACCAGCTTTTGCCGATGTCTTCCGCCGCGCACAGATCGGCGGCGGCGTCTGCCGCGCTCGCCGTCGTGGCGCGCAGTTCGGCGATGAAAATGGCGTCGGCCTGTTGCAGCAGGCGGGCGTATTCCGGCCTGATTTCGCCCAGAATCCGCACGCCAAGGCCGGGGCCGGGGAAGGGATGGCGATAGACCATCTCGCGCGGCAGTCCCAGCGCCATGCCCAGTTCGCGCACTTCGTCCTTGAAGAGTTCCTTCAACGGTTCCAGCAGCCTTAAGCGCATCTCTTCCGGCAGTCCGCCGACGTTGTGGTGGCTCTTGATGGTATGCGCGCCCTTTTTGTTTTTGCCGGCGGATTCAATCACGTCTGGATAGATGGTGCCCTGCGCCAG
>JAIRZG010000169.1 GCA_031267345.1 Zoogloeaceae bacterium | reverse complement strand
CCAAAAAGACAGAAAACTACATAAAACAAAAGGCTGTGAACAGTCCCCTGTGTAAGTCTTTGTGCGTAAACGAAAAAATGCCAACGTGTACGATGGCGGCATTCGTGCGATTGCCCTGGGACAATCACGTAATGCCAAAACCCCGCGTCGATGGCGGCGCATATCCCGCAGATAGGGTTATCCACGTCAATTCCCGTTTTTCCCCTCGCCCGCTTTCCAGCGTTTGCTTCGGGTTTAATCGCCCAGGCGGGCGCGGGAATATTCCGTTCCGTCGCCGGACGGCTCGCGGGCCGCTCCTGACCTCTGCACTTTGAACCCCATCCCGGATCTCCCCTGAAAGGAAGGAAGAAAAGCCCCGTCATTTCCTTGAAAAACGGGAATACAGCCGGAGTTGCTTGCATGAAAATATTTCGGACAGCAGTCCGCTTATCAAGGGAATGACGAATTTTGACTTGCGCCGTTCCGTACAATTCCAGTAATAAAGTTTATGAGACCGCTATCGCAGGCGAAGCGCCGGAACTCACCCGTGGAGGATACGCGCGACGGTATTCATTCATCGTAAAACTAACTCTGGTTGAAACCCCGCCCTTCAGGGCGGAGGGAGCCGACCTCTGCCTGAAGGCAGGGGTTTCAGGCGACCGTTTTGGGAGGGGAGAGAAACCCCTTCCAAAACACGTTAGACCGACAGGCCTGATCAGAAGACAGAGGACAGAAGGTTTGCGGCGCTACGCGCCGTTTGTAAAACGAACAAAGGCGAAGCCTTCGCTGATCGACTGTCCTCTGTCTTCTGTCCTCTGTCTTCTGATCTGAAGGCCTGTCGCTAATTTCTTGCTGACGTTTTCAGTGTGGATGTTTTGCGCGGGCGCGCTCCGGATTGCGACAAAAGAAAAATACCGACATACGCCATCCAGCCCAGGATACCGCTGGCGATCAATCGCTGCGCTTCGCCCGCCTGCAAGCCGATGGGCAGCAACGCGACAATGACGACGAGTATCGCCATCAACGCACCCCTGCGCAAAGCCCGGCAGGGCGCGGCGCGCAAGACAATAAACATCGCCAGCAGCAAGGTTGTAAAGGCCAGCAACACGCAGGCAATATGCGTCGGCGCGTCCTCCTGCAATGTAATTGCGCCCGCGCCCAGAAATCCCGCTGCGGCAAAACCAAACGAAAGCGCCTGCATACGATTCAACAGGAGAGAACGATTTTTATGGAACGCGCGGGACAAGGCCGACGATAAACAGATACAAGCGCCAGCGAGCGCCAGAAAGGCGAAAATCATCATGAATCCCCCTTTGCCCAAGGCAAGTTCGCTGATGAGTTGGGAATGCCCGTCATAGTCTTCCCGGATGCCGTGCAACAGCAGGATTATCAACACAAAAACCAGCAGGCAGGCCAGCGTCCCGCAAGAAACCCGCATGACGAATTTATCACCGCTCATTGCGTTGCCATCCCCTGCCCTGCCCGTTTATTTCAACAGACGCACTTCGCGTTGCGGGAAGGGAATTTCTATGCCCTCATCGCGGAAGCGGCGCCAGATTTCCAGATTGATTTGCGACCGCAGCACGCCCGTGCCGTTTTCCGGGTCGTTGATCCAGAAGGCCAGATCAAGGTCAATGCCGCTGTCGGCAAAGCGGACAATCGTGGCGCATGGCCCAGGGTCTGCCAGTACGCGCGGTTGAGCGCGGGCAATGCCCTCCAGCAGCGGCAGCACTTTTTCCAGATCGCTGGAATAGGCGACGGAAACGCTGGTCACCGCCCGCGTACGGGAATCAGAAAAGGTCTGGTTTTGCACGATATTGGCGACCAGGGCTTCATTGGGCACGATGAATTCCAGTCCCACCAGATTCCGCAACACGGTATAGCGCGTGGTGATCTGCGTGACCACGCCGCCGGTCTGGGCGTCAATCTGGACGATATTGCCCAGATGAATGGAGCGATCCAGCAAAATGATGAAGCCGGAAACATAATTGCTGGCGATCTTTTGCAGACCCATGCCCAAGCCCACGCCCAACGCGCCGGTAAACACCGAGAGCGCGGTAATGTCCAGACCGATCAGGGAAAAACTCAGCAGCACGGCGAAGAGCACAAACAATGCCTTGCTCACGCGCGTCAGCACTATCCGCAGGGAAGCGTCAATTTCCGTCACGCCCATCAGACGGGCTTCCACCAGACTGGCCGCCCAGAGCGAAGACAACAGGGTCAGGACGATGACCACCAGACCGTTGAGGATCATCCACAAATTGATCTGCTGCGCGCCAATGGAAAAGCCCACGGCTTCCAGCACGTGAATGACCTCCGATGAAACGCCGGAAAGAAAAAGCGCCAGCCACCCCCAGACCAGAATGGAAAATATCCGGCTGATGCTGCCCTGCCAGCGGGCAAGCGGAAAACTGCGCTGCAACATGTGGCGCAAGGCGCGCACCACGGTGAGCGACAATAACAACGGAATGCAAAGACTGAAAAGCTGCGCCGGAATGCGGGTTTGCAAAAAACTCTTGCTGATGCTCAATAACAATACGGCGAGAATGGGAAAAGTCTGCTCCGCCAACGCCTGCAACAAGCCCGTGTGATCCTGCGCGTGGGCAAAACGCTGGCGCAGGTAGCGCGCGAGACACCAGGCAATGCCCAGACAAATCAGGATTACCAGAACCTGCCAATAAAAGTCGGGATTTGACAAATCCGCGACGCTTTGCAAAAAACGGGCGAGATGCGTGTCATCACCGACGGCGACCTCGATATTGGGCGTTGCAGGGGTATCCATAATTTCACGCGCGAAAGACAAAACAGAAAGCGCATTGTAGAGGAAAAACAGAATGATCAGGCAGGAAAAACAGGAGAAAGCCGTTATTCCAGAGAACATCCGCATCAATCCGGCTCATCATTCCCACGCAAGCAGGAATTCATTGTTTTCAAAGACTTATGGGTTTCTGCTTGTGGGAGAATGACGGTTGTTCAGTCTTTTCCGGAAGGAATCCCAAGACGATAAAGCGCGTATGCGTCACCACTCGAATTGCCGGATTTTTACGCGCCCGTTCCGAAATTGTATCTTGAGGATTGCCATAAAACGCTTGCAAAGCGTCGGACATTTTTATAAACTTGTCCTGCTTTTTTAACGAAAGGAGCTGTTATGGATATTTCAACCCTTGGCTTGGTCGATCTGAGGACGCTGTTGCGTGAAATCCCCAGAGAAATCAAACGTCGTGAAGTGGCTGAACGCGCAAAAGTTCGCCGTGAACTGGAAGCGCTGGCGCAAACACACGGCTTTTCCCTGACCGACATCCTGTCCGAAGCTGCCCCGCGTCGCGGCGGCAAACGCGGCGCGGCGGAAATCAAATACCGCCATCCCCAGAACCCCGCTGACGCCTGGTCTGGTCGTGGTCGCAAACCCAGATGGGTCGAAGCCTGGTTGGCAGGCGGCGGTACGCTGGCGCAAATCAAGGTTTAATCCGGTTGTTTTTTGATTTGATGCGCTGGTTTGATGAGAATTCTCCTTTGCAATGATGATGGTTATTTCGCCCCCGGCATTGCCTGTTTGGCGGAATCCTTGCAAGACCTGGGAGAAATCATCGTGGTGGCGCCGGAACGGGATCGTTCCGGCGCCAGCAATTCCCTGACGCTGGATCGTCCGCTTTCCCTGCGTCAGGCGCACAACGGGTTTTATTTCGTCAATGGCACGCCAACGGATTGCGTGCATCTGGCTGTAACCGGTATGTTGGAGCAATTGCCGGACATGGTGATCTCCGGTATCAATCACGGCGCCAACATGGGCGACGATACCCTGTATTCCGGCACAGTCGCGGCAGCGACCGAAGGTTATCTGCTGGGTATTCCTTCTCTGGCCATTTCGCTCGCCAGCACGGACGCCGTGCATTTTTCAACGGCAGGTCAAATCGCGCGACAACTGGCGGAACGCTTTATTGCGACGCCCATTGCAGAGCCGGTGTTGCTGAATGTCAATGTGCCGGATATTCCTTACGCGCAACTGGCGGGGTTGGCGGTCACTCGCTTGGGCAAACGCCACAAGGCGGAGCCGGTAATCCGGGTAACATCGCCGCGCAATGAAAAAATGTATTGGGTGGGCGCGGCAGGCGCGGCGCAGGATGCGGGGAAAGGCACGGATTTTCATGCGCTGGCGACAAATTTTGTCTCCCTCACGCCCTTGCAGATCGACCTCACCCATCAACAACAACTTTCCCGCATTCGCGCCTGGCTGGCATGAACTCCCCTGTATTGCTTGCGGGCATTGGCATGACTTCCCAACGAACGCGCGCGCGCATGGTGGAGCGTCTGCGCGCGCAGGGCATCAAAAGCGAGTCGGTATTGACGGCGATGGCGACCATTCCGCGTCACATTTTCGTGGAAGAAGCCCTGGCTTCGCGCGCCTACGAAGATACAGCCTTGCCGCTGGGGTTTTCCCAGACCATTTCCCAGCCTTATATCGTGGCGCGTATGCTTGAAATCCTTTGCGAAAGCCGCAAGGACGGTGGCGGGAAAACGCTGGAAATCGGCGCGGGTTGCGGCTATCAGACGGCGCTGCTGGACCATCTGGGACACGAGGTATACGCCGTGGAGCGCATCCGGCCGATGCTTGTCCGGGCGCGGGAAAACCTGGCGCGAATCCCGAAAGTCAAAGCGCGCCTCAAACATGCCGACGGCAATCTGGGCTGGCCGGAGGTCGCGCCGTTTGACTACATCATCGTCGCTGCCGCCGCGCTTGCCGTGCCGCAGGAATTATTGCGCCAATTGGCAATGAATGGCGTTTTGCTCTTGCCAGTCGGGGGGGATGAACAGTATCTTTGTCGGATTCAGAAAACGCCGCAGGGATTTTCCGAAACGCGGCTGGAATCTGTTCGTTTTGTTCCTTTATTGACAGGTGTCGAATGAAAATTTCTCCTACATTTATTCTGGTCGCGCTGGCGGTTGCCTCGCTTGCGGGTTGCGTCAGCCCCACGCCTGCGCCTGTCGTCGATCATTCGACCATCGGACACACTTCGCCGCAAGCGGCGAGACCCGGCTATCACACGGTCAAAAAGGGGGAGACCCTCTACGGCATCGCGCTGGAGAACGGACAGGATTACCGCGACATCGCGGCCTGGAACTACATCACCGATCCTTACATCATCAGCATTGATCAGGTTTTGCGCGTACAACCGCCGGAAGGCGTCGCCACCGCCACGACCGCGCCGGTAATTGCGGGCGCGAGCGTCGAGCAACGCCCCCTGGAAGGCGCGCCGCCGTCGCCAATCGCCAATACCCCCACCTTCAAACGTGAGCCGCGCGTAAACAAGGAACCCTATTCGGACGCGCTCTACGCCAGTATGCAAAAATCCGCCGCGGCAACCCCTGCGCCCGCCGCAACCTCCGTTCCCGCCGCCACGACGACGGCGACCACGACATCCAGTACAACCGCCGCCGCCACGCCTGCGCCCGCGTCCGGCGCGCTGGTCTGGGCATGGCCGGCCAACGGCAAGGTGGTGAGCAATTACAGTACGGAAACGAAGGGCATCGACATTGCCGGCAAGGCGGGCGATCCGGTGCTGGCGGCGGCGGATGGCAAGGTGGTGTATACCGGCAGCGGTCTGCGGGGTTATGGTAATCTGGTCATCATCAAGCACAGCGGCAATTTTCTCACCGCCTACGCCCACAACCAGAAAATTCTGGTCAAGGAACAGCAGGAAGTGAAGAAAAGCCAGAAAATCGCTGAAATGGGCAAGACGGACAGCACGACCGTCAAGCTGCATTTTGAGGTGCGCCGTCAGGGAGATCCGGTTGAGCCGCTCAATTATCTGCCGAAAAAATGAGCGATCCAGACGACGACTTTCTGGAAAACGACGCCAGCAGCAGTGACGAAGAAAGCGTATTGCCGCCGCTGTTGCCGGATGGAGCAGAAGCGGAAGAAAAGGCGGACGCTCAAAAAAGCGCCTTGAGCGCGGAGGAAGACGCGGCGGACTTGTTTGAAGACGTTACCCGTCTTTATCTCAACCAGATTGGCGACAGGCCGCTGTTGAGTCCGGAAGAAGAACTGGAAATCGCCCGCAGGATGTGCGCCGGAGACTTTGACGCGCGGCAGAAAATGATTGAGCACAATCTGCGTCTGGTGGTCAATATCGCCAAACATTACCTGAACCGGGGCATTCCCCTGCTGGATTTGGTGGAAGAAGGCAATCTGGGGCTGATTCACGCGCTGGAAAAATTCGACCCCGAACGCGGCTTTCGTTTTTCCACCTATGCGACCTGGTGGATACGGCATTCCATCGAGCGTGGCATCATGAATCAGGCGCGCACCATCCGCCTGCCGGTGCATGTGGTGAAAGAAATCAACATGGTGTTGCGCGCCATGCGGCATCTGGATCCGGAAGCCTCGCGCGAGCGCGCCATTGAACAAGTGGCGCGCCTTCTGGACAAATCGCCCGCCGCCATCCGGCGCATTCTTTATCTGAATGAGCACATTGCCTCGCTGGACGCGCCGCTGGACATTGATCCCCTGCACTCCATGGTCGACTTCGTCGTTGACGAAAGCAGCGTCAATCCGGAAGTGATGTTACAAAGCGCGGAAACCCGTCAGCTCATTCAGGAATGGCTGGGGCAATTGACTGAACGCCAACTGCAAGTCATTGAGCGGCGCTACGGACTGAATGGCCGCGAAATCGCCACCCTGGATCGCATCGCCAGCGACCTTGCCCTCACCCACGAACGGGTGCGCCAGATTCAAATGGAAAGCCTCGCATACCTGCGCAACCTCCTGAAACACGGCGGCGTCACCAAGGAAAATCTGCTGGGATGATCATCCGGTATCCGCAGGGACGTGATTTACCGCGTCCGCAAGCGGGAGAAGGTTGATCTGCGGCGCTTCGCGCCGAAACCCATTACCCTCCCCTGTCGTTTATACTCCGGACCTTTCCGCCCGCACCGATTTTTCCGATCCCTGATCCCTGATGCCTGACCTCTGAACATGGTTTCCGTCGTACATTCCGTCGCCGCGCAGGGTGATGATCCGCAGTTTCCGCGTCTGCTGGCGGATGGTCTGGACGCGCGTGAATCCGGGCGGTTGGCGACGGCGTTGGACTTTGCCCGCGAAACTTACGCCACAGCGAATCTGGGCAGCGGCGAAGGCATCTGGTCGCACGCGCGGGGCATGGCGCTCATTATCGCGGGGCTGAAACTGGACGCTGATTCGCGCGTCGCCGCCCTGCTCTTCGCCCTTCCCGCCTGCGACGAACACGCGACCGAAAATCTGGAAGCGCGTTTTGGCGCGGATGTCACCCGTCTGGTGCGCGGCATGTCCGGCCTGAATCGTCTGCGTCCCATCACGCATGGCTTTGTCGCCGTCGACAAATCCGGCGGCAAGAACGCGCAGGAAACCCGCGCCCAGGTGGAAGTTCTCCGCAAGATGCTGCTGGCGATGGTCGAGGATATTCGCGTGGTGCTGCTGCGTCTGGCTTCGCGCACCCAGACCTTGCGCCATTACGCGGCGCATCCCGACGATCTGCGCATTGAAGTCGCGCGGGAGACGCTGGAACTTTATTCGCCGCTCGCCAATCGTCTGGGCGTCTGGGAATTGAAGTGGGAACTGGAAGACCTTTCCTTTCGCTTCCTCCACCCCGACACTTACAAAAAAATCGCCAAAATGCTTGATGAAACCCGTCTGGAGCGCGAGCAGTTCATTGCTGCCGCCATCGAGCGGGTCAAGCGCGAACTGGCGGAACTGGGCATTGCGGCGGAGGTTTACGGACGTCCCAAACACATTTACAGCATCTGGAACAAGATGCGGAAAAAAAATCTGGAATTCACCGACGTTTATG